>JBKJRG010000453.1:0-2718 GCA_046594805.1 Opitutaceae bacterium
GCGAAGAGGTTCCCGGACCGGCCGATAACGAGGGCCAAACCACCCAGTAGTGGACGGGCGCTGGAGACCCATTGCGACGCCTCGGCGCCCAACTCTCAGCTCTCAACTGCATTCTCCCTAGCTCGCCACGCCGTTCGATTTACATCCCAGCCGCGTCCGCTCCTGCTTCAATAAATCATCGTCCGTCAGGTCAAGCCGCAGCGGGGTGATGGAAATGTGATTCCGGCCCATCGCCCATCGGTCCGTTCCTTCTTCAACCTGATCAATCGGAACGACCGTGTACCAATAATGCTGCCGGCCCATCGGGTCTTTCGCCGGCACCACCCGGCCGTCGTAGTGCTGCACGGACTGGCGGGTCCAGCAGATGCCGTGCGGCGTGACCGGAATGTTCACATTCACCAGCGGAAGATTCTTCAGTGGCAGCAGCATCGCGAGGGTCTTCTCCACCCAAGGCTTGAGCGCCGGAAAATCGGGTTCCGCCTCGCCCACGGGTGTGCTGAACGCGATCCCGCGGAATCCCAGCAACGCCGCCTGCTTTGCGGCCGCCAGCGTGCCCGAATGCCACACCGCGCTACCCAGGTTGCTGCCAAGATTAATCCCGGATAGCACGACCTCAATCCCGTCCCAGTTGTGCGCACCCAATGCCACGCAGTCGGCGGGCGTGCCGTTGACGCGATAGGCTTCGTATTTTCCCTCGAAGGACGCAATCGGCGTGCGCCGATACGACAGAGGCCGCGAAGAGGTGATCGCGTGGCTCATCGAGGATTGCTCGACGTCGGGCGCGACGACCCGCACTTCGCCAAAATGCGACGCAACCTCCGCCAGTGCGGCCAAGCCCGGGCTGTAGATACCGTCGTCGTTCGCAATGAGGATGCGCATCGCGTTTCCACTCGTCCGTTACGAACGGCTTTGGTTCCCACCTGTCTTCATCGGCGTGGACGTGGTTCTGCTACACAACGCGAAGGCCGGCGGTGGCGCCTGGTCGCGCAAAGACCTCATCAAGCTGGTCCGCCAGGGCGGCTTCCGGCCAAAATATCACGAGCTGCGCGAGGCGCTCGCGGACCCCGACCTGATGGACTCCGGGGAATTCGTCATCGTCGCCGGCGGCGATGGCGCGATTCGCAAAACGGCGCTGGCCCTGCTGGGCCGGCGGCGGCCCATCGCTCCCCTGCCCCTGGGCACGGCCAACAACATCTCGCGCAGCATCGGCCTCGGCCGAAACCTGGAAAAAATCGTGGCGGGCTGGCAGCGCAAGCTGAAGCGCGTGCCGTTCGATGTGGGGGTTGCCGCCGGCCCCTGGGGCCACCGCCATTTCATCGAGGGTATCGGCGTCGGCCTCATCAGCCGCTGCATCACGGTGCTCAACGACGTCGATGAAGTCAGCGTGCACGAATGGAAAAGCGCGAAACACAAGCTGCACCGCGATGCCTGCGTCGCCGCCGCCCTCGCGCATGAGATGCACGGGCTCCCGGTCAAGCTCAAGGCCGACGGTCGCGAACGCGCCGATAATTTTCTCCTGCTCGAGATTCTCAACATCCGCCGCGCCGGGGCCGCACTCGAGCTGGCGCCCAAGGCCAAAACCGCCGACGGCGCATTCGACCTTGTGACCGTGACGGAAAGTCAGCGCAACCGCCTGCTCCTCGCTTTGAAGGCGCGGCTGGCCGACGAAAAGCACATTCGCAGCCTGACCACCCGCCACGCCGCCGAGGTGCACCTGGCCGTTACCCGCGACTGCCGCTTTCGCATCGACGATCGCACCGTCCCCTTGGCCGCGAACGAGCCGGTAAAGGTTTCGGTCGAGCGGGCCGCCGTGGAATTCCTCGTCCCGGGAAAGTAATCCCTGCCGAAGGTGGGGCTGGCTCTCCGAGCCGGCCTGGGTGGAAAGTTGATCCGCGGCTGTAGCGTGACTGTGCCTGCTGGAACCCACGCCGGCTCGGAGAGCCGGCCCCACCCATCTACTAATGGCTCGTCATCCTGAGCGAATGCGAAGGATCGCTGTTCAAATTTGGTGCGCGCCCGCTATGCGGCTTTCTTGTGCGTCGGACGTTTCTTCCCCACCGCCGTGCGCTTCGTCGTCGCCCCGCCTTTCCCTTTCCCAGCCGCGCTGAGGCTTTCCTGCAGCACCGCCACCAGATCGACGACATTGGTCGCCGCCTTCGCCTTGGGTTTCTCCCCCGGCAGTTCCTTGCCGCCGGCATCGATCTTCCGATCGATTAACTTCATCAGCGCCGATTTGTACTCATCGGTGTAGCGGGCCGGATCCCATTTTTCCGTCATCTGGTCAACGAGCGTCATGGCCATCTGCTCCTCGCGCTTCCCGAGTTTGGTCACGGGGATCTTGAAGCCGGTGGTAGGCACCAGTTCATCCGCGAAGCGCATCAGCTCCAGCACGAGCATTTGCCCGTTCGCTTTCACCGCGGCGAGGTGCTGGCGCGTGCGAATGATGACCTTCGCGATTCCGGTCTTGCCCGTCTTTTCCAGGACGTCCCGCAGCAGCGCATAGGCGCCGGCACCGCCTTTGGCCGGCTCCAGGTAATAGGGCTTGTAGAAATAGATCGGGCTGATCTCATCCAGTTGCACGAAATCCACGATGTCGATCGTCTCGGTCGCCTCGAGATCCACGCGCTTGAAATCTTCGTCGTTCAGCACGACGAACTTTCCCTTCTCGTACTCGTAGCCCTTCACGATGTCGTCCCACGGCAAGGAAGTGCCGTGGGA
>JBKJRG010000504.1:0-2741 GCA_046594805.1 Opitutaceae bacterium
CCTCGCCCAAGAAAATCCTCCGCGCATTTCCGCTGGCTGGACTTCTTTCAGCCCCCACCCTGTCGGCCGGCGTCAGCGAGCAGGAGGCGGCCAAGTTGGGCCAGCAACTCACGCCGCTCGGCGCCGAGACCGCCGCCAACGCCGACGGCAGCATTCCCGCCTGGAACGGCGGCATCCTGACGCCCCCCGCCGGTTACAAGCCCGGCATGCACCACCCCGATCCTTTTGCCGGCGATCAGCCGCTCTACACCGTGACGGCGGCGAACTCCGCCCAATATCAAAACCGGCTGACCGCCGGCCACCTCGCGGTGCTCAAGGCCTACTCCAATTACAAGATCCCGGTCTACCCCACCCGCCGCAGCGCGTCGAATCCCCAGCGAATCTACGATGCCACGCGCCTCAACGCGACCAGCGCGAAGCTCATTTCGGGTGGCAATGGGCTGGCCGGCGCCATTGTCGGCGTGCCCTTTCCCGTCCCGCAGAGCGGGCTCGAGGTCGTCTGGAATTTTCTCACGCGCTACCGGGGCGTCGCGGCCACGCGCCGGATCGACCAGGCCGCGGTGGAGCGCGGGGGCGGCTATCAGCTCGTGAAGCTCGAGGACGAGTTTCTTTTCAACTACACCCGACCCGATATCACCGCGAAGGAACTCGAAGACAGCAACACGCTGATTTATTTCAAGCAGGCCGTCACAGCTCCGGCGCGCCTCGCCGGCACCATCCTGCTGGCGCAGGAAACGCTGGACCAGGTGAAGGAGCCCCGGCGCGCCTGGGTCTACAACGCGGGCCGCCGGCGGGTCACGCGCGCACCCAATGTCGCCTACGACAACCCCGGGACCGCTGCAGATGGCCAGCGCACCAGCGACCAGTTCGACATGTATAACGGGGCACCGGATCGCTACGAGTGGAAGCTTGTCGGCAAAAAGGAAATGATCGTGCCGTACAACTCCTACCGGCTGCACAGCGACAAGGTGAAGACCGCGGACATCTTGAAACCCCTCCACCTCAACCAGGACCTGACGCGCTACGAGTTGCACCGCGTGTGGGTGGTGGAGGGCACGGTCAAGGCGGGTACCTCCCACCTCTATGCGCGCCGGACCTTCTACATTGACGAGGACAGCTGGCAGATTCTCTCGGCCGACCAGTACGACGGCCGCGGCCAGATGTGGCGCGTGTCCGAGGCGCATTGCATCAACTATTATGATGCGCAGACGTTCTGGAGCACATTGGAAGTGCACATGGATCTGCAGAACGGCCGCTACCTCGTCATCGGGCTCGACAACGACAACCCGATGTACGATTTCGGCGTCAAGCGCACGTCCGCCGATTACACCCCTGACTCGCTTCGCCGCGAAGGGTTGCGGTGAGCCGCCTTCGCCCTCCTCTCGGTAGGGCCGGCGCTTGTCGCCGCGCCGTCGCGCGGTCGACGTGATAGCCGCGACGGCGTGCCGGCAAGCGGCAGCCCTACCACTCTGATCCGGCTCCGCATGTTGCATAGCAGTGAAACGCCGCGCCGATTTGGAATGAAAGGCGGACTTCTCTGCGTTCTCGCGCTCGCCGGCAGCCTCAGCGTCCGCGCGGCCCAACCCTCGCCGGACACTCTCCTCCTCGACGGCGCCGTCATCGGCTCCGAGGTGATAGTGGTGGGCGAGCGTGGCACCATCTCCCGTTCGGTGGACAACGCGCTGACCTGGCAGCCCGTCCCTTCCAGCGTAGGGGCAACGTTGACCGGGCTCAGTTTTGCACCGGGCGATCCCGCGCGGCAGGGCTGGGCCGTGGGCCACGACGCCGTTATCCTGACCACGTCCGATGGCGGCCGCACCTGGGCGAAACAGTTCCAAGGCGAAAATCTGCAGGATTCGTTCCTCGACGTCCTCGCGCTCGACGCTCATCGGGTCATCGCCGTCGGAGCCTACGGGCTCTACCTCGCCACGACGGATGCCGGCAAAACCTGGACGCGCCGCAAGCTGACGGCGGACGACTACCACTTCAACCGGTTGAGCCGCGGCCCGACCGGCGCGCTCTTTCTCGCGGGCGAACACGGCACGCTGTTGCGCTCGACCGACGATGGCACGCAGTGGACCGCCATCCCCACGCCGTACGAAGGCTCGTTCTATGGCATTCTGCCGCTCGACCCCCAGCGCCTGCTGGCGCACGGGCTGCGCGGTCACCTCTATCGTTCCGTGGACGGCGGTGCGAAATGGGAGCAGGTCCCGACGCCGCAACCCACCCTCGTCGCCGCGGCGCTGAAGATGAGGAGCAATTACATCGTGCTCGGCGGCCAGGCGCGCGGATTGATGGTCAGCCGGGATTTCGGACGCTCGTTCGCCCTTTTTCCCGAGCTGACCACGGCCGTCGCCGAGCTCCTCGAACTCTCGAACGGCATGGTGCTCGCCCTCGGGGAAGGTGGCGCGACGATCCTGACCGTAACCCCGCGTTAAACCGCGCCATGCTCGCTTCGTTTACGTCCTGGATGTTTCGCCAGCGGACGCCGCTCGTCGCGCTGATCGCGATCCTCACCGGGGTGATGCTCTGGTTCGCGCTGCAGTTGCGGGTCGACGCCAGCTTCAACAAATCGCTGCCGCTCGACCACGAGTTCATCCACACCTTCACGAAACATCAGCGGGAATTCGGCGGGGCCAACCGGGTGCTGGTGGCATTGATGGCCCGGGAAGGCGACATGTTCACCCCGCGCTTTTTCGCCGAGCTACACAAGGTCACGGAGGAGGTGACGTTCCTGCCGG
>JBKJRG010000679.1:0-4373 GCA_046594805.1 Opitutaceae bacterium
CTTTGCAGCCGAGTAGGCGGGCATGGGGAGGTAAGAACGTGGTGAACTCGGCGGAGCGGAGATTTGATGCTGGGCACCAGGTTCAGGATCGGATGACTAATACACCAGACCCCGCCCCCGATGATCAAGGTCCTGCTCTCCATCGGCGTTTATCTTTGCCTGGTGTTCGTGCTCGGCTTTTTCCTGGCCATGATGGCTCCGCGAAAAGGCTTCGAGCAGGATTTGCCGGACGACCGTGCCTGAATCCACCCCCTCCGCGGCCTCGCATCCGGGGCCGCGGTGGCGCCGCCCTGTGGTTCGAAAGTGGGGGACGACTCTCCGAGCCCTCGCCCTGTCGGCAAATTTTTTCGTCGCGACACGCGGTATTCGCGCAAGCGTGACCCCGTGGCTGGCCTCCCTTCCCTCAAACTTCGTTCGAATGCCCGCGCCCGCGTGCTTACTGGCCACCCCTGGGTGTTCGTCAACGAAATCGAGGCGCCGCTGCCGGGCGAGCATGACGGCGAGGTGGTGGAATGCCGCGACCGCAACAACCGGCTGCTCGGGACCGGCATCTACAATTCCCGCTCGCAGATCATCTGGCGGAAGCTCAGCCGCGAGCGCGTGGTGCTCGACGCGGCGTATCTCCGCGCGGCCGTGGAACGCGCGGTGGCACGGCGGGCGGCGGAACCGGCGCGCCGGCTGATCTGGAGCGAGTCGGATGATCTGCCGGGCGTCGTGGTCGATCAATTTGGGGACACGCTGGTGGTGCAGGTGCAGACCATCGCGATGGAAAAACGCGCGGCGCTGCTCGGAGATGTGCTGGCGGAGCTGGTGCAGCCGGCCGAGATCATCTTCCGCAACGATGCGCCCATTCGGCGGCTCGAGGGCCTGGCCTCGGAAGTGCACACGCGCTCCGGCCGGGCCTGGGAACCGCGCTGGATGAAGATCGATGGTTTCGAGTACTGGCTCGATCTCCAAGGCGGGCAGAAAACCGGGTTTTACCTCGACCAACGCGCGCAACATGCGGCGGTGGCGAAGTACTGTCACGGTGGCCGGGTGCTCGATGCCTTTTGCAACCAGGGCGCGTTCGCCCTGCACGCGGCGCGCGCGGGCGCGGCCGAGGTGCTGGGGCTCGACAGTGCCGAGGATGCGATCGCGGCAGCGCGCCGCAACGCGCAGCGCAATGGCGTGACGGCGGAGTTCGCCGGCGCGAACGTCTTCGACTGGTTCAACGATCCCGCGCGCAACGTCGATGCCCTGTGGGATGTGATCATCCTCGATCCGCCGCCATTCGCGAAATCGAAAAGCGCCCTGGAGGGTGCGTTGCGCGGCTACAAGGAGATCAACCTGCGCGCGTTGCAGCGCCTCGCCCCGGGCGGGGTGCTCGCCACCTACACGTGCTCGCATCATATGCAGGACGCCGAGCTGCGGCACGTGCTGGCGGACGCCGCCGCCGATGCCCGCCGGAGAATCCACGTGCTCGAATGGTGCCACCAGCCGCCGGATCATCCGGTGCTGCTCACGATGCCGGAGAGCGAGTACCTGCGCGGATATATCGTGCGGGCGGAGTAGTGGGGTTTGTAGGGGCGTCGCTTGACGACGCCCGCGGGCGCCGACCAGCGGCGCCCCTACACTGATCCAGCGGCTGGGGACATGTCGCGCCACCTGCAGCCGCCCCGAAACGCTGGCTTGAACGTCGGGGCGATTCAGGCCTAGTCATCGCTGATGCCCCGGCCCACCACTGACGGAGGCGCTGGATTCGCTCGACGAGGAGACCGAATCAGACGGGCAATCCGCCGCCGGCGGGCCGGGCCGTTGAGCGCGGGCTGAAGAGCGAGGCGCTACTTCAGCGATTTTTCCAGGTCGCGCCGGAGCGCCTTCAACTGATCGAGTTGCTTTTGCAGCCCGGCTTTCTCTTCCCCGGTGCGCGCACTTTTCATCGCCTCCATGATGTCACGCTCTGCTTCCATGAGACTGACCCGCTCCTTGGCGATATTCTCGCGATAGGTGTTGGATTCGCCACCGAGAAAAGAGAGCGACTTCGCGAGTTTTGAATCGTTGAGCGCCTTGTCCACTTCGGTGGATTTTGTCCGCTGGCGTTCGAGCGCGATGTCGTGCTCCTGCTTCGCGAGTTTTTGATCGAGCTCCGTGATCCGGCCTTTGCGCACTTCGACCTTGGGCAGAACGGTCGGCGGCTGCGCCGCGGCGCTGGCGTTCGCTGCCGCCGGGGTGGCGGGTGGCGTGGCGACAGGAGCGATGGCCGGGTCTTTGCTATCCGGAGCTACGAGCGTCGTTGGCCCCGCGGTCGGCGGCGGAGTCGCGGTTTTTTTCTTCCCGTCCTCCATCATCCGCGCTTTCACCGCATCCTTGGGGCTCAGTTTCTTCTCGGCCGGCTCGGCGGGCTCGGCCGCAGCAGCCGCCAAGGCGACGCTCGCGGCACAGACCAGGACACTGAAGAAGCGCACGCTCATGGAAGGAGGATAAGAGGTAACGTCCGACTCCGGACGAGTCGAGGGGCGAGTGGGGCTGCACGGATGGACGTCGTCCGCGAGGCTTCGGTTCCCGCAGCAAAAAATAAGCCGGGCAAAAAAGCCCGGCTTGGAAGTGGCATCTGCTTCCAGCCGATGACCTGCGGCAGGATGCCGCAGCCACTACAATCCGCGGATCTTCCCGCCGTAGATCGCACTGGCGCCGAGCTCTTCCTCGATCCGGAGGAGCTGGTTGTACTTCGCCACGCGATCGGTGCGGCACAGCGAACCGGTCTTGATCTGGCCGGCGTTGGTCGCGACCGCGATGTCGGCGATGGTGACGTCTTCCGTCTCGCCGGAACGGTGGCTGATGATCGCGGTGTAGCTGGCCTCCTTGGCCATCTCGACGGCATCGAAGGTCTCCGTCAGCGAGCCAATCTGGTTCACCTTGACGAGAATCGAGTTGGCCGTGCCGGTATCGATGCCTTTCTTGAGGAACTCGGTGTTGGTGACGAAGAGATCGTCGCCCACGAGCTGCACGTGATCGCCGATGGCGTCGGTGAGTTTTTTCCAGGTCGTCCAGTCGCTTTCGCCGCAACCGTCTTCGATGGAGATAATCGGGTATTTTCTCGTGAGCTTCTTGTAGAAATTGACGATGTCGTCGCCGGAGAGGATCTCGCCGGTGGATTTCTTGAAGACATAGTGCTTCTTCTCCTTCACGTAGAACTCCGAGGCGGCGACGTCCAAAGCGAGGTGGATGTCCTTGCCCAGCTTGTAACCGGCATTCTTCACCGCCAGCGCGATGACATCGAGCGCGGCTTCGGCAGACTCGAGCTTCGGTGCGAACCCGCCCTCGTCGCCCACGGCGGTGGCGAGGCCCTTGTCCTTCAGCACCTTTTTCAGCGAGTGGAAAACTTCGCAACCCATGCGCAAGCCCTCGGAGAAGGTTTTCGCGCCGGTCGGCATGATCATGAATTCCTGGAAATCGATCGGGGCATCCGAATGGGCGCCGCCGTTCATGATGTTCATCATCGGGACGGGAATGACCTTCGCATTTGGCCCGCCAAGGTACTTGTAGAGCGGCTGGCCCAGCGCGGCGGCGGCGGCGTGCGCCGTCGCAAGCGACACGCCGAGAATGGCGTTGGCGCCGAGCTTCGACTTGGTGCTGGTGCCGTCGAGCTTGAGCATCGCCCGGTCAATGCCGATTTGGTCACACGCATCCGCGCCAATCAGGGTCGGCGCGATCTTCGCCTTCACATTGGCGACGGCGTTCTGCACGCCCTTGCCCAGATAGCGCTTCTTGTCGCCGTCGCGCAGCTCGATGGCTTCGTGCTCGCCGGTGGAGGCACCGGAAGGGACGGCGGCGCGACCAAGGGTGCCGCCGGCAAGGCGCACATCGACCTCGACGGTCGGGTTGCCGCGCGAGTCGATGATTTCGCGGGCGGTGATGGCAGAGATGGTAGTGTTCATGCGGAAGAGGGTGGGAGGCGGGAAAGGCGCGCGTAGCTTGCCAGTTGAAAATTCGAGGGTGCAGCAAAAGGCGCGACGCGGGCGAGGGGAAGGGAAAAGTGCGCCATGACGCGGACGGGGCGGGAGTGCTCCTGGCGGCGGAGAAAGTAAACTCGCCAATCCAGGCGTGCTCACCCATATCGTGCCGTTCCCATTCATGCCGACCTACGAGTATGCCTGCCAAAAATGCGGCCACGAATTCGAGCAGTTCCAGTCGATGCGCGACGAACCGCTCAAAAAATGCCCGAAGTGCAAAAAGGCCGCGCTGAAACGGCTGGTTGGCGGCGGCGCGGGATTAATCTTCAAAGGCTCCGGGTTCTACATTACCGATTACAAGAACAAGGGTTCCGCCCCGAAAGAGGGGGGCGACGCCAAGCCGGCCGAGGCGAAACCATCCGAGTCGAAACCCGCCGAATC
>JBKJRG010000090.1:0-3037 GCA_046594805.1 Opitutaceae bacterium
TGCAGACGGCGAAGGGGTTTTCGTTCAAGGAATCCGGGCTGGCCTGGACCGCATTCGAGTTTGCGGGAATTCCCGGGACCATTCTCTGCGGCGTCATCTCGGACAAGGTGTTCAAGGCGCGGCGCGCGCCGGCGACGATCCTCTTCATGGTCCTCACGCTGGCGGGACTCGTCGTCTACGGCCTCAACCGCCACGGCCCGCTGTGGATCGACATCGCCTCGCTGATCGCGATCGGGTTTTTCATCTACGGCCCCATCATGATGATTGGCCTCCACGCGCTCGACCTCGTGCCGAAAAAAGCCGCGGGCACGGCGGCGGGCTTCACCGGGTTCTTCGGCTATTTTTTCGGGTCGGCCCCGTCCGGCACTGGCGTCGGCTGGATTGCGGACAAATGGGGCTGGGGCGGCGTGTTCGGCACGATGACGGTGTGCTGCGTCCTCGCGATGGTGTTCAGCGCGATGACGCTCGGGCACCGCACTACGAGCGCGGAGGCGGCGAAATGAAAACGAAAACGGGGCCTTTTGCAGGGGCGTCGCTTGCCGACGCCCGCGAAGACCGCGGACCACGGGCGCCGTCAAGCGGCGCTTTGTACGGTGGGATCCGGCTCCCGAGGAGCGGCGGTTTCCCAACCGCCGAAAATCAGAGTGATCACCCTTCGACACCTATTCGGAATCCATTTGGGCGCTTGGGAAAGCGCCCCTCCGTACGAGGCTCTTGGGGGCACCTGGGAAACTCACCGCCAACTGACAGATGCCCCCGCGCGCAGACGGACGCTTGTCCGTCCGCGGATGAGCTGCATCGCGCGCTTTTTCGCGTTGCCGGCAGCGATGGCGTGTTCACTGATTTCCCCGATGTGACCAAAGCCTGGCTGCAGGCGGCGAAACCGCGCTGATTGCGTTTACGCCCGTCCCGGCGGCATTTTTTCTGACTACCATGAACCCCATCGTCCTTTTGCTCCGGATTGCTCGCGCCTTCCTGATCCCGTTGCTGACCGGCTTGGTCTTCGCCGTCGTCCCCGCACTGGCGCAGAATGCCGGCTCCGCCACCCTCACGGGTCGCGTGCTAAACAGTGCCGCGGGGGCCTCGCTCGAGAATGCGCGCGTCACCATCGCCGGCACCAACCGCGAGGCGTTCACCGACGCGTTCGGCGAGTATCGGTTCACCCAGCTCCCGCCCGGCGACGTCACCGTGCAGGCGTTCTTCACCGGCCTCGCTCCGCAGACGGCGGCGGTGAAACTGGCCGCGGGCGACACCGCCCGCCGTGACTTCACCCTCGTTCCCGTGGCGGCGAAACCAGCCGTGGCCTCCTCCGACGGTGTCCTCAAGCTCGACCAGTTTGTCGTCGATTCCGCCCGCGACACGAGCGCCGCCTCCATCGCGATCAACGAGCAGCGTTTCGCCGGCAACATCAAGACCGTACTGCACACCGATGCGCTGGGCGACATCATCCAGAACAATCTCGGCGAGTTCGTGAAATACCTGCCCGGCGTCGACGTCGGCACCGATCAGATGAACGCGGTCCAGATCAGCCTGCGCGGGCTGCCGTCCTCCTATACCAACATCGCGATGGATGGCGACGATGTGAACGCCGCCGGTTCCGCCGGTCCCACGCGCAACACGCTCCTCCAGGCCTTCTCGCTCAACAACGCGTCGCGCGTCGAAATCTACAAGGTCCCCACTCCCGAGATGTCCGCCTCGAGCCTGGGCGGTTCGATCAACATGGTGAGCCGGACCGCGTTCGAGGCGAGCCGGCCGGAGTTTCGGTTCAAGGCCTATGTGAACAAGAATTCCCACGAGTTGCCCTTCACCCGCCAGCCCGGGGGCGGGGACGGCGACGACCAGAAGGACACGTTCCATTACCAGCCGGATTTCGATTTTGCCTACACGGTGCCGGTGTCGAAAACGTTCGGCTTCTCGATCAACGCGGTGAAAAACGATCAGTTCGGCAGCGCGCGGCGGATCAACCGCGCGTTCAGCACGAACGTCGCCGTGAATAATCCGCTGCGTGCGACGGTGGATAATCCGTTTCTCACCGCTTACTCCTACAACGTCTTTCCGGTTTACGAGCACCGCTATGCCCTCGGCGGCCGGGTGGACTGGAAGGCGTCTCCGCTCGACACGTTCTCGTTCAGTTATTCGGGCAACTGGCTCGTGCAGGATTACGAGCAGCACGTTTTCACCATCAACACCGGGATCAATCCGATTTCCTGGGGGCCGGACTTCACCCATGGCCGTCCCGGCTCGGGCGCGGTCAACGCCAACAACACCGCGCGGTATGTCCGCGTGCGGAACAATATTTTCCGGCTGAATTACCGCCACATCGGCTCCAACTGGGACATCACCGGCGGCGCGGGCTACAATTTCTCCGACCAGACGTACCGCGCGATCTCGCACCGGCAGTTCGAGACCTCGTCCGCCCGCATTCAGGGTGCGACGATCGACCTCGATGGTTTCAGTGATCACCGGCCGGGCACCATCACGGTGCGCAACGCAGCCGGGGAGGCGATCGACCCGTTTGACCTGCGCAACTTCAATTTCTTCCTCAACGGCGCCAATGGCACGCGCGACAACGACAGCACGGCGAAGAACGCCCGGGTCGACGTGAAGCGGAAATTCTTCAGCGAGCGGTTCAGTGGCGCGGTCAAGCTGGGCGTCTCGAGCGTCGAGCAATACCGCGCGCGCCGCACCTCGTCCTTCAATCCGGTGTACGTCGGGGCGGACCGCATCGCGAACAATGCCGACGACAGCGTGGCGCGCTCGCCGGTGAATTTGCTCAACGTCGCGATGCTTTCGTTCCCGATGCCGCGCAACGTCCGGCAGGCGCAGTTCACCAGCAGCCGGAGGGCGTGGGAGCTCTACGAGCAATATCCGCATTATTTCGACACCACCGCCAACCGGCGCACCGAATTGCGGGCCGACGCCCTGAACACCGAGCAAATCACCGAGCGGATCGACGCGGCCTATGTCCTCGCGGATGTCTCGCTGCTCAACAACCGGCTGCGGCTCCTGGGCGGCGTGCGTTACGAGCGGACCACGG
>JBKJRG010000820.1:0-3186 GCA_046594805.1 Opitutaceae bacterium
TTCTCATGCTGCCTTACGCGCTCTCCATCTTCACGGGAGCATTTCTATTGTTTCAGGTTCAACCGCTCATTGGAAAATACATCCTGCCGTGGTTCGGTGGCGGGCCCGGAGTCTGGACGACGTGCCTGCTTTTTTTCCAGACGCTCCTCCTCGGGGGCTATGCCTACGCGCATTTTTCGTCGACCCGGCTCCGCCCGCAACGGCAGGCGATCGTGCACCTAGTCCTGCTGGCTCTCGCGCTGGCGCTGCTGCCGATCACGCCGTCGGAGAGCTGGAAGGACAGTGTGGCCGGAAATCCGACCTGGCAGATTCTGCTGCTGCTCACGGCGACAATCGGTCTGCCGTATTTCGTCCTCTCTTCCACGGGGCCGCTGATGCAACAGTGGTTCAGCTACACCAATCCGGGGATTTCGCCCTATCGCCTGTACGCGCTTTCGAACGTCGGCTCGCTCCTCGCGCTGCTGAGTTATCCGATTTTCTTCGAGGTTAGATTCCCGCGCCACGTGCAGGGCGCGATGTGGTCGGGTGGCCTTGTTCTCTTTGTGCTGTTCTGCGGGTTTTGCGCCGTGCGCGTCCTGCGCCACAGCCGGACTCTCGCGGCCACCCCGCTGCCCGCGAGCGGTGAGGCCGGGTCGTTGACGGCGTCCGAGGCGGCCCAGGTGGATCGATTGGTGGAGGCGGCGCCCTCCCGCGTCGATCGGCTGCTCTGGCTCGGGCTGCCCGCGGTTGCGTCGATCCTGTTGCTGGCGACGACCAACAAGCTTTGCCAGGAAGTCGCAGTCATCCCGTTCCTCTGGGTGCTGCCGCTTTCGCTGTATCTGCTGACCTTCATCATCAGCTTCGATCATGCGCGCTGGTATCACCGTGGGGTTTTTGCGGCGCTGGCCGTCGTGGGCGTCGCGGTGGTCTTTCAATTGCTGCCGGTGGGCAATAGCGCGCCAATGCCGATTCAGATCATCGGTTACACCGCCGCCCTTTTCATCGCCTGCATGATGTGCCACGGCGAGCTCTACCAGCTGAAGCCGTCCACAAAATATCTGACGTCCTATTTTCTCTACATTTCCGCGGGGGGCGCGCTCGGCGGCTTCCTGGTCGCGGTGGTGGCTCCGGCCGTGTTCAACGACTATCGCGAGCTGCAAATCGGACTTTGGCTCCTAAGCTACGCGGTGGGCGTGCTCTGCCTGCGGCACCAGAGCCGGAGCCTCGCCTTCGGGGCGGCGGTGGGCGCCATCGCGCTGGTGCTGGTGCTGCCGTGGCTCCGGAGCTCCTTCGCCGACAGCTCCGGTTATCGCGGGGAAGTCATGGCGTTGTTGCGCGGGCACCGGATCTGGATTGGCGCCGGGCTGGTGGGCCTGCTCATCTGCGTGACCGATTGGCGGAGACGGTCCGTCCTCGCGCAATTCCAGCCGCGGATGGCCGGTTTCCTGATGCTGCTGTGCGTGGGACTCGGGATCGTCGTCGTGACCCAATGGCCGCACCAGGGCACCACGCCCATCCTTTCAGCGTCGCGGAATTTCTACGGCACGCTCAAGGTTTTCGATTACTACGCGAACGACGAGGAGGACCGCTATCATCTCCTGCTGCACGGCGCGACCACGCATGGTTTTCAGTTCGTGAAACCGGAGAAGACGATCATGGCTACGACGTATTACGGCGAGAACAGCGGGGTGGGCCGGGCCCTGGACAACCTGGCGGCGAAGCCGCGGAAAATCGGGCTGGTGGGGCTCGGCACCGGTTCGCTTGCCGTCTACGGAAAGCCGGGTGACACGTTGCGGATCTACGAAATAAATCCTGACGTCGAAAAACTCGCCCGCACCCAGTTCAGTTACCTCGAGAATTGCCGGGCCAAGGTCAC
Source organism: Opitutaceae bacterium (assembly GCA_046594805.1). Classification (GTDB taxonomy): domain Bacteria; phylum Verrucomicrobiota; class Verrucomicrobiia; order Opitutales; family Opitutaceae; genus ER46. The sequence continues at coordinate 1,856 of JBKJRG010000820.1, forward strand.
GGTCGTGATGGGGGACGCCCGCCTGGTGATGGAGCAGGAACTGGCACGCAAGGAACCGCAGGGATTCGATCTCCTGGCGCTCGACGCCTTCAGCAGCGACGCGATCCCGGTGCATTTGCTGACCACGGAGGCGTTCGCGCTGTACCTGAGGCACCTCAAGCCGGACGGGATCATCGCGGTCCATGTTTCGAATCGTTACCTCAACCTGCGGCCCGTGGTGGAGAAACTGGCCGAACACTTCAGCATGGGAGTGGCCACAATTTACGACGACAACGATCCCAACTGGTGGATTTATGCGACGACATGGATCCTGGTGACCAAGAACAAGGAGTTCCTGACGCAGAGCGCGATTGCGGACGTGACCGAGGTGCCGGAAACCTACAAGCGGCCGCCGCCCCTGTGGACCGATGACTTCGCCAGCGTGTATTCGATCATGAAGTGACGGAAAGCGCGATGGCCATGCCGGCAGCCGAACGCAAGATCCGCTGGGGAGTGCTTGGCTATGCGCGCATCGCCCGCGAGATGGTGATGCCCGCGATCGTCCGGTCCGCGAATTCCACGCTGCACGCCCTGGCCTCGCGCGACGCGGCGAAACTAGCCGACGCGCGCACGCGTTTTGCGCTCCCGCAAAGTTACGCCACCTACGACGAGCTCCTGCGTTCGCCCGAGGTGGATGCCGTGTATGTTCCGCTGCCCAATTCACTGCATCGGGAATGGACGATCAAGGCGGCCGAGCAGGGCAAACATGTGCTGTGCGAGAAACCCCTGGCGCTCACGGCGGCGGAGGCCCGCGAAATGATGACCGCGTGCGAACGAAACGGCGTCCGGCTGATGGAGGCGTTCATGTATCGTTACACGGCGCGGACGCAGGCGGTGCTGGAGGTCATTCGCCGCGGCACGCTTGGCGAGATCCGCCAGATCAATTCCACCTTTCGCTTTCTGCTCGCGCGACCCGACTCGATCAAACTTCGGCCCGAGCTCGGCGGCGGTGCGCTCTACGACGTCGGATGCTACCCGATAAACTTCATCGGGCTGGTCATGGATACCCTGGCGCGCGGCGCGCCCGGTTCGTGGGCACAACCGGAATCCGCGGTCGTGGCCAGCGTGCGCGAGGGCGGAGTGGACGTCAGTTTTTCCGCCTTGTTGCGTTATGCGGGTGGCGTGCTCGCCACCGTGAACTGCGGTTTCAATGCGCACAAACACGTATCGGCCGAAATCATCGGAACGCAGGGAGTGCTCAGTGTGCCCGACACGTACTTCGATCCGGCGGGCTCCCTCACGCTCACCGTCGGGGAAGAGCGCACCGAGATTCCGGTCCCGGCCAGCGATCG
>JBKJRG010000828.1:0-4838 GCA_046594805.1 Opitutaceae bacterium
GCGCGATTTTGTCGCGGGCGGCTGGGATGTGAAGGCCCTCCTGCGCCGCATCGCCCTCTCGGCCACGTACCGGCAGTCCTCGCGCGCCACGCCGGCCCTGCTCGCGCGCGATCCGCAGAATGTCCTGCTCGCCCGCGGACCGGCCCGTCGGCTCAGTGCGGAAATGCTGCGCGACCAGTCGCTCGCCGCCAGCGGCCTGCTCGCGGGAAAAATCGGCGGGCCCGCCGTGCGGCCCTACCAGCCGCCCGGGTTGTGGGAGGAGATCGCGATGGGCAAGCCGAAGTACGATCAGGGCAAGGGCGATGATTTGCACCGGCGCAGCCTCTACACGTTTTGGAAACGGACCGTGCCGCCGCCCGCCTTCACGATTTTCGATGCCGCGGATCGCAATGTGTGCACCGTGCGCCGCCAGTCGACCTCGACTCCCTTGCAGGCGCTCGCGTTGCTCAACGACGTGCAACACGTCGAGGCCGCACGGCAGCTCGGCGAACGGATGCTGCGCGAAGGCGGAGCGACGCGGGAGGCGCAACTCGCCTGGGCGTTCCGCGTGGTCTGCAGCCGCGCTGCAACGCGAGCGGAAGTCGGCGTATTGGCGCAGCTCTTCGCGGAACAGCACGAACGTTTCGCCGCGGACCCGGCCTCAGCGGAGGAACTGCTCAAGTCAGGCGAGGCGCCGTCCGACGCCGCACTGCCCGCCGCCGACCGCGCCGCCGCGACGATGCTGGCGCAGGCGCTATTCAATTTCGACGAGGCGCTGATGCGCCGGTAAGAAATACCACGCATGCGCCCAGAAACCTCCGCCCCTAACCTGCCGCCTCCCAGGGACGCACGGAGACATGCGCGCCCGGGCATTGCCTCCGCGGTCAGTTGTCATCCATTAGATGACAACCGCATTTGTCATCTAATGGATGACAACGGCCCCAGGGCCGGCTCCGTGCCCTCGCGCCCATGAATTCGCTCTTCTGCCAGCACGTTAACTTCGACCTGAGCCGCCGCGAATTCTTCGGCCGCTTCGGGCTCGGCGTGGGCGGCTTCGCGCTGATGAATTTGCTGCAGCGTTCCGGACGTGGCGCGACGCCGGCTCCCTCCGCCATTCCGAGGGGCGCGGCGATGCGCGGCGTGCTGGAGCAACCTCATTTCCCGCCGCGGGCGAAGCGCGTGATCAGTTTGTTCATGGCGGGCGGGCCGTCGCAGCACGATCTGTTCGACTACAAGCCGCAGCTCAACGTGCTCAACGGCCAGGATCTCCCGGACAGCGTGCGCGGCGCCCAGCGGCTCACCGGGATGTCGGCCCACCAGGCGCGATTGCCGCTCGCCGGCTCGATTTTCAAGTTCGCCCAGCACGGGCAGAGTCGCGCCTGGGTCAGCGAGCTGATGCCGCATACGGCGAAGATGGTGGATGAATTGTGCTTCATCCGCTCGATGCACACCGAGCACATCAACCACGATCCGGCCATCACGTTTTTCCAGAGCGGCCATCAGCTCCCGGGCCGCCCCTCGATGGGTGCGTGGCTTTCCTACGGGCTCGGCAGCGCCAACGAAAATCTCCCCGCCTTTGTCGTCCTGATTTCGAAGGACCGGATCGACCAGCCGCTCTACTCGCGACTTTGGGGCTCAGGCTTCCTTTCCAGCCAGCACCAGGGCGTGCCTTTCCGCGGCGGCGGCGATCCGGTGCTGTTCCTGCAGAACCCCGCGGGCGTGTCCGCGCCCGCCCGGCGCCAGATGCTCGATCGGCTCGCGGAATTGAGCGCCCACCAGTTCTCCGACCTCGGCGATCCGGAGATCAACGCGCGCGTCGCCCATTACGAGATGGCGTACCGGATGCAGACCAGCGTGCCAGAGGTGATGGACCTGTCGCCGGAGCCCGCCGCGACCTACGAGCTCTATGGCGAGGAAGCGCGCAAGCCGGGCACCTTCGCCGCGAACTGCCTGCTCGCCCGGCGGCTGGCCGAACGCGACGTGCGTTTCATCCAGCTTTATCATCCCGGCTGGGACCAGCACGGCTCGCTCCCGAAAAAACTGCGCAGCCAGTGCGTCGACGTCGACCGCGCGGGTTACGCGCTGGTGACCGACCTCAAGCAGCGCGGCATGCTCGACGATACGCTCGTCGTGTGGGGCGGCGAATTTGGGCGGACCAATTACTCGCAGGGCAAGCTCACCGCCGATGACTACGGCCGGGATCACCATCCGCGGTGCTTCACCATGTGGCTGGCCGGTGCCGGGGTGAAGCCCGGCTTCACCCATGGCGCGACGGACGAGCTCGGCTATAATGTCGCCGAGAATCCCGTCTCGGTGCACGACCTGCAGGCGACGATTCTCCAACAGCTCGGCATCGATCACGAGCGGCTCACCTACAAGCATCAGGGCCGGTATTATCGGCTCACGGATGTGGCCGGCGAAGTGATCAAACCGATCCTGGTCTAGCAGCGGAACGCGTGAGCGTTTCGTCGGCGCCGAACGTGTTTCGACGAAACGCTCACGCGTTCCGCTACCCGCGAAGACCAACCGCTGCCGGATCCTCCAGCCAGCTCAGCGGCGAGCTGGCCTACAACTCGGACAATCGGCCTGCTGCAGGCCAGCTCGCTGGCTGAATGGCGCCCGCGGTTCACTTGACCTCTCGCCCGTCCCCCCGCCAGCCTCGGCGCGGCGTGCAGAAAGTCATCATCACGAAACCCTATCGTTTCGTGCCGCCCCATCACGGCAAGGGGTGGTGGCGCCTGTTTCGCCCGATCCTGCCGATTTATCTGCGGCGCAGCGCGGGACTCGAGCGGGTGACCACCCGCGGTACGGAACGGCTGCGCGCCTCGCTCGCCGCGGGGCATGGCGTGGTGTTGACGCCGAACCACTGCCGGCCGCCTGACCCCATGGTGCTCGGCCCGCTCACCTACCTGATCGATCGGCCAATCTACGTCGTCGGCAGCTGGCACATCTTTATGCAACACTGGCTGCAGACCTTCCTGCTGCCGCGGCTCGGGGTATTCAGCATCCACCGCGAAGGCTCCGATCGCGAGTCGTTGAAGATGGCGATGCAGCTCATCGCGGAAGCGAAGCGACCCCTGGTGATTTTTCCCGAGGGCGTAATCTCCCGGCACAACGATCGGCTGAATCACCTGATGGAGGGCACGGCGCTCATCGCGCGCGGCGCGGCGAAACAGCGCGCCGCCGCCACGCCTCCCGGCAAGGTCGTGGTCCACCCGGTGGCCATCCGTTATTTTTTCGACGGCGACGTCGAGGCCGCGATCAAGCCGGTCCTGCGCGACATCGAGCATCGCCTGACCTGGCAGCCCCGCGACGATCTGCCGATCAAGGAACGGATCGCGAAGATCGGCCATGCGCTGCTGGCGATGAAGGAAATCGAATACTTCGGCGCGACCCAACCAGGCGACTTCAACCAGCGGCGTCAGAACCTGATCGACCGTCTGCTGGGACCGCTCGAAACCGAATGGGTCAAGGGGCGGCGCGAGAAGGAAATTGTCGGCCGGGTGAAGCTGCTGCGCTTCGCGATCGTGCCGGAAATGGTGACGGGCAATCTCCCCGAGGCCGAGCTCCAGCGGCGCTGGCGCCACCTCGCGGACGTCTACCTGGCGCAACAGGTCTCATTCTATCTCAGCGGTTACCTCGAGGCCCCGACGCCGGAGCGCCTGCTCGAAACCGTGGAGCGCATGGAGGAGGATTTGACTGATCGCGCCCGGATCCACCGCCCGATGCGGGCCGTGGTCGACATCGGCGAGGCGATCGAAGTCACGCCCGATCGCACCCGCGGGGCTGACGGCGATCCCCTCATGGGCGCGATCCGCGAGCAGCTTGAAACGCTGCTGGCGAAATCGCTAATCGACGGCCGGAACGCGTGACCACGCCGGCGGTCAGGCGTAGCCGCCTTGATTTCTAAGCCGTAACAATTCAGAAGAGATCTGCCCACGGAACACACTGAACACACGGAATGTTTGCCGCGTGGCTTGAACCCCTTTTCGACCGATGAGAATCCCTCTGCACTGCCGGTTTCGCTTCGCCGCTCCCTTCCTTGTTCCCCTGGCTTTTGCCGCCACGGCCGTTTCCGCAGCGCCAGCCGGCGACGCGCGCAAGAAACTCGTGATGCTCATCTCCGAGCCGGAGTACGACACGGCCAAAAGTCTGTCGGAGTTTGCGGCGAAATTCCTGGAGAAGGACTTTCGGGTCGCGTTTGTGTCGGGTCCAACACCACAAGGCGAAAACACCTTCGATCGCGTCGACGAAATCGCCGACGCCGATGTGCTGCTGGTCAGTGTCCGCCGCCGCACGCCGCCCAAGTCCCAGCTCGACGCAGTCCGCCGGCACGTGGCCGCGGGCAAGCCGATTGTCGGCATCCGGACCGCGAGCCATGCGTTCGCACTCGGGAAAAACCAGAAGCTGTCCGAGGTCGGCATGGAGTGGCGTGAATGGGACGCGGACGTGATCGGCGGAAATTATGCCAACCACCATGGCAAAGGACCTCCGACGAGCGTCACGGCCGCAAAGCCTGGCCACTCGCTGCTGCGCGGAATCACGCTGCCCTTCACCTCCGACTCGTCGCTCTACAAGGCGAATCCCCTGCGCCCCGGCGCCGAAGCCGTTTTGACCGGCACCATTCCTGGCCAGGCACCGGAGCCGGTCGCGTGGACCTTTCGGCGGCGCGATGGCGGCCGAACGTTCTACACTTCGCTCGGCGGCGTCAGCGACTTCCAAAACCCCGCATTCACGCAACTCCTGCGCAATGGGATCAACTGGGCGGCGACCGGACGATGAGGCGGGAGAAGAGGTCTGGGTAGGGGCGTCGCTTGCCGACGCCCGAGGTACGAGCGCCAGGGGAATTCGCGGGCGTC
>JBKJRG010000855.1:0-4894 GCA_046594805.1 Opitutaceae bacterium
ATCCCCCGCGCCCAATGCGGCAGGAAGGTCAGCGCCTGCTTGTAGTCGAATTCGAAACCCTCGATCCGCACCCGGCCCGGCAGATTGTACTGCGTGGAGACATCGTAGATGCCGTAGGTGGTGGGATCGAGATTGTAGACGGCGAGAAACTCCGGCGTAGGGGTTAAGACGGTCGTGCCGAAGAAGTTTTTGATCTCACGGCGAAATGCGCCGACCGACACCTGGCCGACGCCTTCGAAATAGTATTCGAGACGCACCTTCACCGACTTCGCATCCCAGGGCTTGATGGCCGCATTATTGACCGTGATGCGGTTGGTCGCACTCGGCGCATTCTCCGTATTCGGCACGGTCAGGCCGCCGGTGTATTGATTGAAGTCGGGCCGGCCGATCGACTTGGAGACGGCCGCGCGGAAGATGAGGTTTTCGCGGATATTGTAGCTCGCGTTGAGGCTCGGGAAGAGCCGCAGATACTCCTTCTCCACGCGAGCGCCGCGGTCGATGAGCGTGAGTCGCGAGACGCCGAGCGCATTGGTCGTCGGCAAGATCAGGAGCGGCTGGCCATTGGCGCCAAGGATGACATTGCCATTGGCGGCGCGCTGGAAGTTGCGGGTCGGATCCGTCAATGGCCCTTCGGCGTCGATATTGGTCTGTTCGAAGCGCACGCCGCCGGTGAGTTTCAGCCGGTTGGCCATGAACTGCGTATCGCCGCGCACGAAGCCGGCATACACGGTTTCCTCGACGTGCTTCGAAAGACTCGCCTCCGAGCGGTACCACGCATCGGGATTGACCGTATAGGTGTTAGGGCTGCCCTGGTAGAGCGCCCAGAGCCGCTCGTTGCTCACCCACTGGGCGCGCGGGAAGCCGAAGGGAAGCGTGCGTTGCGAGAAACTCGGATCGAGGTGCGGCGCCGGGCTGTCGTCATTGCCGATCGGCGTGGTCGACGCGCGGCCATCGGCGCCGACGAAATTAAACGGCCGCGTGCCGCCGCGCAGGTCGCGGACGCGTTGGCGCACATCGTAGCCGGCCTTGAGCGTGATCGGAAGTCGGCCGTTGAAATCGCGCCGGAGGTTGCCGTAGGTGCTGCGCTGCAGATCCATCGAGTCGTTCTGGATGGTATTGGAGGAGACCAGCGAGTAGCTGCTCAGGCGGTAGGGATCGACCGCCGCGCCGGCCGCATCGGTGACGGTCACCCGGCCGGGCCGCAGGTAGAAGTTATCGTCGAAGGAGACCGTCACGCCCGTGCGGCGCGACACCGAGTTATTGAAGAATCCCTTGTCGATATCGCGGATCCGATTGGTCCCCTGCGAGTGGCCGGCGCCGGCCTCCATCCGCCACACCGGTCCATGGTGCCGCCAGGTGACCGTGGGCATATAGGTGCGGTTGATGCGATCGCGCCCGCCCGCCGCGAGCTGGATGTCGCCGAGACCCACGGCACCGTGGGTGAAGGTCGGGCTGAAGTCGCCGGGGGCCACGCGATTCACGTTGAAGGTGAGCGCGCGGGACGTGGTGTCGGCGTTGAAGGTGAAATACTGGAACGAAAACGAGAGCCGGTCGGTGCGGGTGAGCTTGTAGTCGGCGGTGAAGCCGAAGGCGCGGCGCACGGTATCCTTGGGCGAGTCGCGCACCACGACGGTCGAGAGGTACGGCCGGTCGACGGTCGTATCCGGGAAGGCGACACCATTGGTCGCCGCAAAGGCGCCGCGCCACGCCAGCTGCACAAAATCCTCCGCGGTGTACTGCCGCGCAAACCCGCCGGTGACCGTGAAGCCGAAGCGGTCGTTGACCGGCCTGATGTAGGAGAAGTCGACGCTCGGGTGCGCCTTGCGCGTGGCGTGCTCCCGGGGGCCGGGGGTCTTGTGAAAATCGCGGGCATTGTCGCGCATCACCAGCGACACCGTGCTGTTGAAGACCGGCTTGGCGCGCTCAAACGCGCTGCGCGGCACCATGTTCACCGTGCCGGCGAGCGCGGAGCCCTGCGATTCCGGCGTGGGCGAGAACGATACCTCGATGCGCGCGATGTTATTAATCGACGCCATGTCGACCTGCGCCGAGCGGCCGGTGTTGTTGCCACCGCCCGTGCTCGCGAGATCGAAGCCGTCGACCGTAATTGGAACGTACGCCGACGGCACGCCATTGAGCGAAATGCCGCGAGCGTAGCCGCCGCCGTACTCAATGGTGACGCCCGGCAGGTACTTCAAGAACTCGCCGATATTGCCCTCCGCGATGTGGCCGAATTCGTCGGTGGAGACGACGTTCTTGATGTTTGGCGCGAACCGCTGCTCGTTGATCGCGATGGCGGCGCCGTCCATTTCCTTCGAGGTCGCCACGATCAGCGCGTCCATTTTCACCGTGCCGTCACCCGCGGTCGCACCGGCCCGCGTGAGATTGAAATCCTGCTGCACCACCCGGCCCGCGAGCACGACCACCGGCAGCGTCTGCGGGACGAGCCCGGTGAAGAATGCCTTCACGCGGGCCGTGCCGGCGGGCACCCCATCGAGCCGGTAGCGGCCGTCGGAACCCGTAAACTCCCCGATCGCGGTCCCCTCGACGGTGACGCGCACGGTCTCGAGATACTCGCCGTTGGCAGGATTGTAGACGCGGCCTTCGACCGTACCCGACGCCGCCTCCGCGGCGCGAAGAGCCGACGCACCGGCGATCAAAACAAGACAGAGGGAAAGCAGGGGATGGAATAAAAGGCGGTTCACAGGGTAAAAGAGGTTGGTGGAGGCGTCCTCTCTCTGCCCGCGGCAGGGAATGCGAGCAAGGAGACGACGGCGGGAAGCTCACCGCATGGAGCCCGGCCCGGGAACTCCGGTCGAGGGAAAATCCGCCTGGGCGTGATCAGAATTCCGATCCCGATGAGATGCGCGCCCTTGCCGCCGAACCGGATTCGCGGCCCGAACTTCTCCGCCTCTACTCGGCGCTCCCGCGAGGAGGGAAGCGACGATGCCGATCCCGACGGCTCGCCGCTTTGGGCCATGGCACCCGCCCGCTCCTACGAGCTCTCCAACTCGTTCGAGTTCTGAACCGAAGCGGAGTGATGGCGGATTGCGCCGCTTGCCGCTCGCGGGCGGCGGCGTTTCCGATCACTGGTATTGTCGGACCACCCCACCACCCCAGCCATGAACCCGGTATGACCTCCGCCCCCACCGCCCGTCTCCTCGCGCTCCTTGGCCTTGCCGGTTCGTTTGCGCACGGCCAAGCCGTCGCCCCCGCCGCACCACCCCCGGCGTCCGCTCCCACCAAGGAGGAACCGGTTCTCCTCTCGCCCTTCGAAGTCGGCTCCGAATCCGAGCGCGGCTATCAGTCGACCGCGATCCTGCAGGGCGGCCGCGGCAAGATCGACCTCGCCGATGTCGCGGGCCAGGTGCAGGTCTTCACCAAGGAGTTTCTCGAGGACATTGGTGCGACCACGACGGACGAGGCGTTTCTCTTTTCCGCGACGACCCAGACTTATTTCGACAACGTCAACGGCAACGGCGACTCCCGCCCCGGCTCGCGCAACATCGCCAACGACTCCGGTAATTCCCGCGGCCTCGGCAACATCGACCGCACGCGGAATTATTTCCGCACCACGATCGAGACGGACTCCTATAACACCGAACGCTTCAGCCTCGTGAGCGGGGCCAACGCCGTGCAATTCGGCCTTGGCGGCGCCGCCGGCACGGCCGAGAGCACTTCCGCCCGCGCGAACCTCACGCGCAACCGCCAGAAGATTTCGCTCCGCACCGACAGCAACGGCTCCGAGCGCACCGTGTTCGACGTGAGCCAGGTCCTCATCCCGCGCAAGCTCGCCCTGCGCATCGCCACGCTGCGCGAGAACAAGGAGTTTTTCATCCAGCCCGGCTACGAGGACAACCGCCGCGCCTTCGTCACGACGACCTACCAGCCCTTCAAGCACACCACCGTCCGCTTCGAAGGCGAATACGTCCACCGCCGCGACGCCCGCCCCACCACCACGCTCGCGCGCGACAACGGCTACATGCACTGGCTCGCCTCGCAGCGGGCCGGCACGCCGCAGGTTTATCTCAACCGTGCCGCGACCGCCGCCACCGCCGGCCGTCCCGCCGCGCCCACGTTCACGCTCGGCGATGGGGTCACCACCCGCGCCTACGCCTTCAGCACAAAGTCCCTGCTCTTCGTGCTGCCGCAGAATTCCGTGCCCGCGTTCACGAACTTTCAGGACGTGCGCAACACCGTCTTCGTTAACATCGCCGACGGCGCCGCCACCGCCGGCAACACCCAGACCCTTCTTGATTCCGGCCTGCCCCTCTACACCAACACCGCCGGGTGGTCGCGCTACAACTTCCGCCACAGCCGCAACGCCACCGCCACCATCGAGCAGCGCCTCGCCGCGCGCACGTTTCTCGAGCTCGGCGCCTCCTACGAGTTCTACCGCAACCAGACCGGCCAGCTCTTCGCCAACAACGCCTACGACATCCTCGTCGATATTAACCGCTTCCTGCCCGACGGCGTGACGACCAATCCCCTCTACGGCCGCCCCTACCTCGAGGCCAACAACTCCACCGGTCAGGGCAATTGGGCCGATAATTCCATCTACCAATACCGTGCCGTCGTCACCCACGAGCAGGACTTCACGCGCCACGCCGGATGGACGCGCCACCTCGGCCGCCACCGCCTCGCCGCTTTTTCCAGCTACGAGGACAGTGCCACTTACACGCTCGCCCAGCTCCGCAACCTCATCATCGGCAAACCCAGCTTTCTCTCCGCCGCCGCGCGTGACAATCCCCTCCACGTCGAGCGCGCGATCTTCCTCCGGCAATATCTGCGGCCCTTCGGCGCCAGCTCCAATCCCCACGACTACGGCCTCGCCGCCCCCACCGCCTACGGCGACCTGATGGAGACAATGTATTTCACCACCGCCGCCGGCGAG
>JBKJRG010000159.1:0-11732 GCA_046594805.1 Opitutaceae bacterium
GTCCCCGTGCGGCCCTCCGCGGCGAGCACCCGCTTGATCCGCGCGGGTGGCGAGGCGTGCTGTTTTTCCAGGAATTTTTTCGCCTGCGCCTCCATCTTCGGATCGTCCATGCTGATCGTGATTAACTCGAAGTCGCGGGCCTGGACCCGTCGTGCGAGCGCGACGAGGCCGGGAAACTCTTCGACGCACGGCGCGCACCACGTCGCCCAGACGTTGATCAGCCGGTAGCGGTTCGAGGGATTCTTGACGAGCGCGGCCACGCCGGCGGCGTCGATTTTTTCCAGCACCACCGGCTCGGCCTTCCACTTCGCGTCGGCCTGGACGATTTCGGCCTTCTTGGAATTCCATTTGGTCGAACAACCGAGCACCGGGGTCTGCGCCACCGTGACCGGTTTGCCCGCCAGCAATTCCACGACGGCGTTGCGCGCATCGTGCGAGGTCACGGAGGCCGGCTCCTCGAAACGCGAATCGTCGACCCGGCCCACGTAACGCAGCTTCCGCTGCTGATCGAAAATAAAGATGTGCGGCGTCGCGAGGCAGCCGTAGTCCCGGGCCGTTTGCTGCAAGTCGCCGTCGTAAACATAAGGAAACGGAAACTGCTGATCCTTCGCGTAACGGATCATGTCCGCGTAGCTGTCGTCGTACTTGCTGTAGCCGAGCTCGGAGAGGGCGACGCCATCCGTGCCGTTGGGATTGATCGCGACAACATCGAGCCCCTTTGCCTTGAACTCGCGCGCGAGCGGGATCAGCCGGGTCTCGGCGGCGTGCGAGTACGGGCAATGATTCGAGAGGAATGCCACCATCAGCAGCGGCGCCTTGAAGTCAGCCAGGGTGTAGAACTTTCCGTCCACGCCCTTCAGCTTAAAATCCGGCGGCGCATCGCCCAGCTTCAGCCGCTTCGAGTCGGGTGGCATTTCGCGCTCGTACGGGCTGACGCCCGGCGGAGTCGCGCTCTTTTTCTTGCCTTGGGCGGACGCGGTGACGGTGAAAGCAGCCGCCAGCAGCGCGCCGAGAAGGAAGGAGAGCAGTTTGGATTTCATAGGTGTAGGGGCGCCGCTGAGAGCCTGTCCTGAGCGGAGCCGAAGGAGCGCCCGTTGTATGCGCTTACGCCTTGGCCAAACCGCGGAGCAGCCCGCGGACGTAGCCGACCGACTCCGCGAGCCCGATGGCCGGGTTCACGCCGACCTTCTCGTATTCGAAGGCGACGACGCCGTTGTATTTGATTTCGAGCAGCGCCTGCAGCATCGCGCGAATGTCGAGCCGGCCCGCCCCGACTTCCGCCGGGACATCGCGCTGGGCGCCAACGATCGCGATGGAGTCCTTCATGTGGATGTCATGGACGCGTGCCGCGTATTTTTTGATCGAGGCGGCGGCATCCTCGCCGAAACGCGCGGTGTGACCGACATCGATGCAGATGCCGATCCGGGAATCGAGCGACTTGATGTTGTCCCAGATCACTGAGGGCGTCGGGTAGACCTTGTCTTCCGGCCCGTGGTTGTGAATCGCGAGTTTCTGATCGAACTCCTTCACTAGTTTTTCGACGAGCGGCAGCGCGGCGATCTCCGGCTTGCAGACCATCGTCTGCATGCCGGCGGCCTTCACGTTTTCGAACGCTTTGCGCGCCTTCGCCTCGTTATTCGGCAGATTCACCACGCCGGAGCCCGTCAGGCGCAACCCCGCGGCCTTGAGCTTTTCGCCGACGGCGCGGCACTCGTCGACCGATGCGCCCTCCCAGTCGCAATGTTTGCGGAAGAGCGCGATGTTGGAAATGCGCAGCGCTTTCACCGTCGCAATGGCGTCGTCGAGCGACACTTCGCGCAACGAATAGGACGCGATGCCGAGACGCAGCCCATGCTCACGCCCATCGGCCGACGGCTTGGAGAGTGGTTCGGCGGTCGGGACGGGGGCGGCGGTTTCGCCTTTTTTCTTCTGGGCGTCGGCGGCGTAGGCAAATGTGCCGAGCAGCGGGAGCGAGACAACGCCCAGTGCGGCAGTCGTGAGGATTTCGCGGCGGGTGCGTAGAGGATGGGAATGCATCGGGGAATGAGAGGGTTGATGAGGTTGAGGGAAGCCTTACGATTTCCGGGGGGTCGCGCCAGCCTTATGGTGGTCGACGGTGTTTGCGGGCGCATCTCCGAGTTGTCGGTGGCCCGAGGTGGCATGGGCATCTTGCCCATGTCCGGGAATTTCACAATCCCACGGGCGAGACGCCCGTGCCACTCCAGAGTCCAAGGGCCAGGCCAGGTTCACCCGCGTCCGCTCGCAAACTTGCGCAGGTACTTCAGCGCGACTTCGAACTCATGCGGCAACGGCGCGTGGAGCGTGAGCGGCTCGCGGGTCTCCGGGTGCTTAAAAGTCAACTCGCTGGCGTGCAGCGCGAGCCGGTCGATCATCGGCTTCTCGTCCTCGCGGCCCTTGTAGCCGCGCTTCAGGCCGGAAAGCAGGAGCTTTATTTCCGGCACGCCATAGAAGGGATCGTTCAGGATGGGTGCGCCAGCGGCGGCAAGGTGCACCCGCAATTGATGCGTCCGGCCAGTGAGCGGCCGGCATTCCAGGAACGCGAAACCGGCCGCACCCCCACTCTGCGCGGGGCGGCCCCGTCCGCGCGGGCCGGACACCCGGCCGGCGCCGGCGCCGCCGAACCGTTCCAGGGTTCGGAATTCCGTCACGCAGTCCTTGCCGCCGCGGCCCTTGAACACCCGCATCCGCCCCGGGTGTCGTTCGTCCTCGCCGAGCGCGAGCTCGATGGTAAACGCATCGGGCAGCATGCCATTCACGTCCCGCACGGGCGCGATTACTTTCATGGCATTTTCGGCTAGAAGCACGGCCGCGAAGGCGTGATATTTCTTCTCCACCGTCTTGGACTGGAACTGGCCACTCAGGAAATCCAGGGCCGGTTTGGTTTTCGCGCAGAGCAACACCCCGCTCGTGTCCGCGTCGAGCCGGTGCACATTGGCGACCGTTCGGCCGTAACGCGGATGCGAATGGACCAGGCCCATCAGGTTCTCCCGGGTTTTGTCCCAGCGATCCGGCGCGACGAGCATTCCGCTCGGCTTGTCGAATGCCACGAGCGCATCGTCTTCAAAAATCAGGGTGGGTAGCGGCATCGGCGGCAGGGCAGGACGCTCATTGAGAACGCACGAAACGCACAACCGCAAGCGGCGCCGTTTCTCCGCGTGCAATAACGCGTAACACCCGGGCGAGGGGCGTTAATTCGCTTGAAGCTGCCCGGGGGACTGCCTGCCTGAAGGCTCCCCATGCCGGTCTGGCCAAAAAGCTTTTATATCTTTGGCCTGAGCCTGAAGAGCGCCGCCGCCGAATGGGCGCTGCGGCAAAAACACGCCGCCGCCGCCGATCAGAATCGCGCGTTCGCTGCGCTCACTCCCTCCCTGGCGGCCGCCTCGCATTGGCAACAGGCGGGCGTCGAGGCGCGGATGGACTACGCGTCCTTCCAAAAACGCGTGCCGCTGCAGCGCCACGAAAACCTCGAGCCCTTGATCGAGCGGATGAAGGCGGGCGAGTCCGACGTGCTCTGGCCCGGCCGCTGCAGCCTTTTCGTCACCTCGTCGGGCACCACCACCGGCGTGCAAAAATATCTGCCGCTGACCGGCGGCATGCTCGGACATTTCCGGCGGGCCTGGATCGACGCCTTGCTCTATTATACCGTGCGCGCGAAACATGCCGCGGTCTTCCGCGGGCGGCACCTGCATTGCGGCGGCTGTACTGCTCGCGTGCCGTTGCCGTCCACCAGCGGGCATCAGCCCTGCGCCACCGGCCTTGCGGGCGCCAGCGAACTAAGCCTGGCGGGTTGGGCGGAAAAACACCTGTACGAACCCGGCACGACGATCGCGCAGATGAGCGACTGGCCGGAGAAACTCAAGGCCACCGCCCAACGCACGGCGCGGTCCGAGATCACGCTGCTCGCCGGAATTCCCATGTGGGCGCTGAACGTCGCGAAGGCCGTGCGCGAACTTCACGCCCATGGCCAGCCCGCGCCGGCCAACCTGCAGGGCGTCTGGCCCAAGCTCGAATGCTACATCCACCGCGGCGTGCCGGTCGGGCCGTTTTACGACGAGCTCCGCGCCACGCTCGGGCCGAAAGTGAAGTTCCATGAAGTTTACCTGGCCCCGGAAGGATTGATCGCCGCGCAGGACGGGGAGCCCTCGGCCGGGCTGCGTTTGATTACGCAGACGGGTTTGTTTTTCGAATTCCTGCCGATGGCCGATTACGACGAGACGCGGCTCGATCAGCTCGGCGCCAAAGCCGTACCGCTTTCCGACGTGAAGCCCGGCACGAATTATGTGCTGCTCGTCACCACGCCGGCGGGGCTGGCCCGCTACGTCGTCGGCGATGTCGTGCGCTTTATTTCCACCGAACCGCCGCGCATCGTTTATGTCGGCCGAACCCGGCTGCGGTTGGACGCCTTTGGGGAAGCCGTGATCGAACGCGAAGTGACGGATGCGCTGGTGGCGGTGTGCCAGCGGCGCGCCTGGACCATTGTGAATTTCCACGTAGCGCCGCTCTTCGCCAGCAGCATGACGGGGCAACTTCGCGGCCGGCATGAATGGTGGGTGGAGCTGAAGCCCGGCACCGTGGCCACGCCCACCGGCCCGCAGATGGCGGTGGAGCTCGACGCCGAGCTCATGCGGCAGAATCCCGATTATACCTCGAAGCGGAAAACCGGCGTGCTCGACGCGCCCTTCGTGCGGCTGGTGATGCCCGGGGTCTTCGAGCACTGGCTGACGTATCACGGTCGCTGGGGCGGCGAGAACAAGATGCCCCGCTGCCGCAGTGATCGTTCGGTCGCCGACGAGCTCGCGCAGATTACGAATTTCGCGCAGGACTGAGGGACGGCGTCGCCGCTATCCTCGGGCACCGCTTTGGTGCGCCCGCTGGCATGTCTGATGCTTAATCCGAAGCGTACCCAAGCAGGGTTTGGGTACGTGAACCGATCGAAAGATCGGGCATAGAAAAAGTGGGGCCGGCGTTAAGGGGTTATCGCCGGCCCCTTCTATTTTTTCGAAAACGTTCATGCGCCCGCGCGCCTGCATGAGAGGAATGCATCCTCAGGTGCCTTCGTCATTGCAGGCCAGGTCGCCGACCCGGCGCCAGCTCAGCGAGCTGGCCTACAGCCGCCCTCTACTTCAGCACCGCCACGATTTTCTTTTCATACTCCGCCGCGGGCTCCGCCCCCACTTTGCGATCCCGCACCTGGCCGGTGCGATCGATTAAGAACGTGGTGGGAATCGCTTCCATCCCACCGAAAGCCGCCTGCACCGCGTCGTCCGCCATCACCAACGGATAATTGACGCCGAATTTCTGGCCAAAAGCCTTCACCACCGCGGGACCTTCCTGGTCCAGCGAAACGCCAATGATGACGAGGCCCTCCGGGCCGTACTTCTTAATGAGCGCGATGTAGCCGGGAATTTCCTGCCGGCACGGCGGGCACCACGTCGCCCAGAAATCGATCACGACTACCTTGCCCTTGAACTGGTCGGAGCTGACGACCTTGCCGTCGAGGTCCTTCAACTGCCACGCGGGCGCGGCGCCGAGCTTGGGCAGGGCCGCGACGGATTGACTGGCATCCGGCGCGGGAGCGGCCTGCTCCTTCGCGGTTACTTTCGGAACGGCCGGAGCCGGATCTTTTTTCCGCGCGCACGCGGCGGTGCCGAATAGAATTGCGAGGCACAAAAGGCCCGGGACCAAACGCAGGTGTTTCATGGGTGTTAAGACGCTGCCGATGAGAACCCCAACCGCAAATTATCTTCCCGAATTCCCGCGGTGGGCGATCGAAAGGTCGGTCCGGCTCGCTCCTGTAAATCCTGGATTGAATCCTGTTAATCCTGTCCAAAAAAGAAACCTCCGGCTCGCGGCCAACCCAGCGCATCCGCCGCCCGGGGTGAGCGCACCGTTTGGTTTGGGACAGGATTCACAGGATGCCATCCCAGGATTTACAGGATTCGGACTACGGCGATTGGAAGCGTTCCTGTTAATCCTGAATTGAATCCTGTTAATCCTGTCCAAAAAAAATCCTCCGAATCGCAGCCACCCAGCGCATGCGGCGCCGACAGCGAGCACTCCCACTCTCACGAATCCCGCATTTCCGGCAGATCGAGCCCCAAGATCTCGATGAATTTCTTCATCGCCGGGGTCAGCACCCGGCCCTTGCGGTGCAGGATGGCGAGCGGCCGCGTAAATTCCCGCCCCTCGAACTGCAGCACCGAAAGCGTACCCTGCCGCTGCTCCTGCGCGACCGTCGCCTGCGGCACGATGGCGATGCCGTGATCGATTTCGACCGCGCGCTTCACCGTCTCGATGTTGTCGAACTCCATGACCGGCTCGATCTCGAGCTTGTGCTCCCGGAAAATCTGGTCGACCGCCTTCCGGGTGGGGATGTCCGGATCGAAGCCGATAAACTTCTGGCCCATGAGATCCTTCACCTGGATGTCCGTCCGCTTCGACAGCGCGTGCTGCGGGTGCGTGATGAGCACGAGGTGATCGTTGCGAAACGGCAGCACCTCGATTTGCCGCTGCTTCACCGGGAAGGCGACCAGGCCGAAATCCACGGCGTTGTGCAGGATATCCTCGTAAACGAGATTCGACCGCCGGTATTCGACCCGCACGTTGACCGCGGGAAAATCGTGAAGGAATTTTTTGATGAACGGCGGCAACTCATGCAGCCCAATCGAGTAAATGGTCGAAATCCGGATGGTCCCGCTGATGACCTTCTTCATCTCCTGCAGCTCCGAGAGCAGCTTCTCGTAGTTGTGCAGCACTTCCTTCGCGGCGTCGTAAACCCTCTGGCCTTCGCGCGTCAGCTGAAACTGCTTCTGGCTCCGATCGATCAGCAACGTCTTGAAATGCCGCTCCATCGCCCGGGCTTGCTGGCTGACCGCGGACTGGGTGATCCCGTTCAGCTTGGCGGATTTCGAAAAGCTTTTCGTTTCGACCAGGTCCGCGAAGATTTTGAAGTTCTCGATCTGCATGATAAGCTGGCGTTGTAGGCCGCAGGCTAGAGAGTGGATCCCACCCGTAAACCTTTAAGTAGTTTTTCTAAAGCCCTGCCCCCGCCGGCCCGCGCCATGTTGATCCCCTACGAAGAGTTTGCCCGCCGTGCCGACGTCCTCCGCGGGAAGATTGCCGAAGCATGTGCCGCTGCCGGGCGCGACCCGGGCGGGGTCGAACTCCTCGCCGTGACCAAGACACATCCGGCGGAAGCGGCGGGTTATGCGGCTCGATACGGCCTGGGGGCAGTGGGCGAGAATCGGGTGCAGGAAGCCGCGGAGAAACGCGCCGCGTCACCCGCGTCGCTGCGCTGGGAACTGATCGGGCACCTCCAGTCCAACAAGGCGAAACTCGCGGCCCAATATTTCGACCGCGTGCAAAGTGTGGACAGCGCCAAGCTGCTCACGCACCTCGACCGCGCCGCCGCCGAACTCGGGAAGACGCTGCCGATTCTGCTGCAGATCAATGCGGGCAACGATCCGGCGAAGTTCGGGGCGGATCTCGCCGACGCGCCGCAACTCCTGGAGCGTGCGCTGGCACAGAAGCACCTGCGCGTCGAGGGCTTGATGACCATCGCACCGCTCGGCGGCACGGCGGAGGAGACGGCGGCCCATGCCACCCGCACGTTCGATCAACTCCGGATTTTGCGGGACGATCTCGCGGCGCGGTTTGGGGTCGCGCTCCGCGAATTGTCGATGGGCATGACGGGCGATCTCCGGCCGGCCGTCATGGCCGGGAGCACGCTGGTCCGAGTGGGCACGGCATTATTCGGAGCGCGCCCGGCCCCCGCGGAGTAAGTACGCGTTTTCCCGCGGTGTCCCATCCGCAGGGGGCGTCGTCAGTTGCGGCGCAAAGGAAAATTTTACGCGTGATGGTGTCTTTCCCTATTGCGCCACACGGGAATTCTTTTTCCATTGGGAACGTGGAAATCGTATTACTCAGCGCGCCGCAGCGGGAGGCCTTTCTGAGTTTGCTCGACGACACCAGTCCCGCCGTTCGACGTGCGCTTATGGCGCATTTCCAGCACCTCGGTCCAGCTGCCTCGCCTTTTCTCGAGACGATCGCCCGCGGTTCGAACCGCGTGCTCGCCCGCCACGCGGCGTGGTTTCTCGAGGAGCTCAAGTTTTCCGATCCGGTGGCGGAATTCCGCGGCTTCATCCGCTCCCTCAACTACGAGCTCGAAACCGGCTCTTTGCTGCTGGCCCGCACGGTGACGCCCGAGATCGAGGCGGGCGATTGCTGCACGAAGCTCGACGCGATCGCGACGCGCTGCCGTGAGCTGATTGTCGAGCCGTCTTCCCCGCGCGAAAAATGCCGCGTGCTGAACCGCGTGCTGTTCCACGAATGGGGTTTCCACGGCAACGTCGAGAATTACACCGATCCGCGCAACAGCTTCCTCGACCAGGTCCTCACCCGCCGCACCGGCATTCCGATTTCACTGAGCATCGTCTACCTGCTCGTCGCGGAGCGGCTCGGGGTCGAGCTCGAGCCGGTGGGTTTGCCCGGCCACTTCATTGTCGGCTGCTTCAGCGACGATCTGCCGTTCTTCATCGATCCCTTCGATCGCGGGGTGTTTCGCGATGCCGAGGAGATTTTCGATCTGCTGCGGGCGAACAACATCGTGCCGAAGTCCAGCGACCTGGCGCCGACACCGATTCGCGAGGTGCTCTGCCGCAGCTGCCGGAATCTTGTGAACCACTACACCGCCGCCGGCGAGCCGGAGCGCGCGAAACTCTTCGCCCATTTCGTCGAGGAGTTCGAGGCCACCCACGAGAAACACGCCAAATTCTGAACCCGCCGCGGATTGCGGATTGCGGATTTGAGAAGGCGCCGGCGAAGCCCGGCGCCTTTTTGTTTGGCGGAGCAGCAGGTGTCCCTGCCTGCCCTCCCCGGTGAGATTTTCCCACCCGAACGTCGCACAGCCGGAGTTCTCAATCGAACACGAGCACCGAGGGTTCTGATCACCTTCCCGGGGGATGCGGCGCCCTCGCCGCGTTTCTTCGCCGGGATGCACTTCGACGTTTAGGCTGGGAGCCAATCAGGGAGGGGGACGGCTGTCACTACCTGCGCCCCCCAACGCACGCCGCCCGGTTTGACAATCCGCAATCCGAAATCCGCAATCCGCAATTCCATGCCCGACCCCGTGCTAACGCTAAGCGACCTCGAAGCGTGGTCACGCGCCGGAACGTCCCTCGCGGTCCTGGGCCATCCCATCGGGCATTCGATCAGTCCCGCCATGCACAACGCCGCGCTGGCGGCCGCCGCGAAATCGAATCCGCGTTTCGGTGACTGGAAATATTTCCGTTTCGACATTCCGCCCGCGGTTTTGCCCCGGGCCTTGCAGCTCCTGCACGCGAAGAAGTTCCACGGGATCAACCTCACGGTCCCGCACAAGATCCTCGCCTTCGATCAGGTGGCAGAGGTGGACGCGGCGGCGCGACCGGTCGGCGCCGTCAACACCCTGCGGTGGGCCGGCCGGGGCTGGCAGGGTTTCAACACGGATGGTTACGGCCTCGCCACGGCACTGCACGAGGCGCTCGGCCGGACGCTTGAGGGTGCGCCCATCCTCCTCCTCGGCGCCGGCGGGGCCGCGCGCGGTGCCGCCGTCGAATGCCTGCAACGCCGCTGCGGCTCGCTGGCGATCGCTAACCGCACACCGGAAAATCTGGCCGCGCTGCTCACGGTGCTCCGGCCGCTCGCGCGCGGCATCCCTTTGCGCGGCTTCGCCTCGACGGACGTGCCCCGCGATTTACCGGCGGGCGCGCTCTTGATCAATGCGACCAGCGCCGGCCTGCGCGCCACGGACTCCCTGCCGATGGATCTCGGGTCGTTGCCGCCACCTGCCGCGGTCTACGACATGATCTACAATCCGCCACGCACCCCGCTCCTCGCGGCGGCGGCGGCGCGCGCGATTCCGCACGCGAACGGGCTGGGCATGCTGGTGCACCAGGGCGCAAAGTCGCTCGAGATTTGGAGCGGACTCCCGGCGCGCCAGTCCGCGCCGATTATGCGCGCAGCCGCCGAGGCGGCCCTCGCCGGTCTTTCGTAAATCGCCAGTGCCGCAGTCCGAGGTGGCATGGGCATCCTGCCCATGTTTGGGGGATTCTTCCAACCCACGGGCGAGACGCCCGTGCCACCTCCGAACCGATTCGCTTTTCCCGTGAACCCGAAGACGCACCCGGCCACTTTATTCGTGTGCTTTCCGGGGCGGGTGGTTCAAATGGCCGGGGATGGATTTTGATTACGCCCAGTTCGCCACCGCGTTTCCCTGGTTCTTTCCGACGGCGGCATTCCTTTTCGGGGCGTGCGTGGGGAGCTTTCTCAATGTCGTCATCTACCGGCTGCCCAAGGAGGAATCGATCGTCACGCCCGGTTCCCATTGCGGCTGTGGGGCGCCGATCAAGTGGCATGACAACATCCCGATCCTATCCTGGCTCCTGTTGCGGGGCCGCGCCCGCTGTTGTGGCCGCACCTTCTCCTGGCGGTATCCCGCGGTGGAGCTGTTCACCGCCCTGCTTTTCGTCGTCTGCTGGCTCCGGTTTCCTCCGCTGGTCGCGGTCTGCGGCGCAATTTTCCTGAGCTGCCTTATCGCGGCCACGTTCATCGATCTCGATCACATGATCATTCCGGACGTGTTCACGATCGGGCTGGCCGTCGTGGGGGTGCTGCTGTCGACCACAGTCCCGGCGCTGCATGGCCAGCATAGCGATTACTTCCTGATCGACAGCATGCGCGCCGGCCTCGCCGCGCTGCAGGGCGTACTCATTGGCTCGGGACTGGTCCTGTGGATTGCCTTGATCGCGGAGACGCTGCTGAAGAAAGAGGCGATGGGCTTTGGCGATGTTAAGTTCGTCGGGGCCATCGGGGCCTTTTGCGGCTGGCCGGGCGCGGTGTGCGCGATTTTCGGCGGGGCGCTCGTAGGGACGGTTTGGTTCGCGGTGGCCTGGGGTTGGGAGCGAGTGACGGGCAAACGGTCGATGGTCGCGCCGCCTTCCGAAACGGCGGAGGGCGAGGCCGCCCCGCTCGCTTTCGGCGCGCATGTGCCCTTCGGCCCGATGCTCGCGATTGCCGGCGGGCTTTATTTCCTCTTTTTTCGACCGGCGGCCCTCGCTTATCTCGCCGACATCGCCCCGCTTTTCTAAGCGGCGAAGGCCCGCCTCCCCACCCCGTGCACTTCCTGAAATCAACCTGGCCCAGGCTGGCTGGTATTGCCTCAGGCATCGCGGTCGCGCTGCCCGCCCAGCATGTCGTCGAGACTACGCATGCGACCGGCCAGCACCCGATCGTGGCGGTGCGGGGAGCCACTCCTTTCTTCCTCAATGCCCAGGGCAAGCTGGCGGCTGCCCCCGATCGACTCGCGGTAAAACCGCTGCCCTGCTATGCTGAGGAAGCGGCGGTGGTGCATGTGATGAATGCGCACCTCGAAAACGCCCCGTTCCCCGTCGGGAGCGAAGCCACCGGTTGCGCCTTGCGCTACCGCGCGGAGCTGACGGCGAGCCGCGCCCTGCAATCTTGTTATGCGGTCGTGTGGATCGACTCGCCGGCGATCGACCCGACGCCGGTGCCCGCGCCACCCTCTGCCGGCACCGCGCGGCATGAGACGCGCTCGCCGCGCCGCGCCCCGGCCAAGCCGCGCACCATCGTCGCGCTGCATGAGCTGCCCGACCTCGCTGCCGGCGAAAAAACCAACGTGGAAGTCATCATCCCGCTTCCGATGCGAAGTTCAG
>JBKJRG010000224.1:0-5054 GCA_046594805.1 Opitutaceae bacterium
TTTCTCGAGGAGGAAGCCAAGAACCGGCCGGACGCCTACCAGGAATTCTACCAGGAGTTTGGCCACTTCGTGAAGGAGGGCGCCGCCCTCGATTTTGCCCACAAGGATCAACTGACGAAGCTCCTCAGGTTCGAGTCGTCGCGGACCGAGAAAGGCAAGACCACCTCGCTCGCCGACTACGGGTCGCGGATGGGGAGCGACCAAAAGGAAATTTATTACCTGATGGGCCCGAACCGGGCTGCGATCGAGAACGGCCCGTACCTTGAAGGCTTCAAGGCGCGCAACCTCGAGGTGCTGTTCTGCCATGAGCCCGTCGACGAGTACGTGATGAACAACGTCCGGGAATTCGACGGCAAGAAACTCGTCGCAGTCGATCACGCCGATGTGAAGCTCGCCGACCTGCCCAAGCCCGAGGGCGCCTTGAGCGAGGACGACACGAAGAAACTCACCGCCTGGCTCAAGGACACGCTGGGAGAACGCGTCGCCGAAGTGAAGCCGAGCGACCGTCTCGTCGACTCGCCGATCCTCGCCCTGAATGCCGACAAGTTCACGTCGCCCCACATGCGGCGCATGATGAAAGCGATGAACAAGGAGGGCGGCGACGCGCCGGTGCGGGTGAATCTCGAGATCAACCCGCGGCACACGATCATGAAGCGACTCTTCGAGTCACACACCGCCCAGCCGGAGAAGGCGAAACTCGTGGCGGAGCAACTGCTCGACAACGCGCTGATCAGTGCCGGCCTGCTCGACGACGCCACCGCGATGATCACCCGCCTGAACAAGCTGCTCGAGACGGTCTAGAGTGTCTGCGGCTTCCCGCCGCAGGTTGGCGCGAGGGACGCGTGCTCTACTTGTAGGGGCGTCGCTAGTCGACGCCCGGGGAATACCTCGTTTCGCCGACATACCCACCCGCGGGCGTCGTCAAGCGACGCCCCTACATTACTATCTCTCGAAAATCTGCGGCGGGAAGCCGCCGTCACGCTCGTGCCGTCGTCAGGCGACGACGGCCGTGGCGCGCGTGCGATTCGCGCCGACAAAATCCTTCGGAGCCTGCAGGTTCAGCAGATCGTCCGGATGGGTTTTCTCACGCTCGCTCTGCAGGTACTTCTGCCCGCCATGCGTCACCACCACGATTTTCACCACGACGTCGCCCGCCTGGATGAAGAATTCATCCGTGCCCGCCTCGATCGCCGCGATGGCGGCGACCTGGGTGAGGATCCAATGGGTGTGATCGGAATTCACTCCACCAATCGTTTCGACGCGCTCGCGCGGATCGGTGCTGTAGGCACGGTTGACGAGAGTGACAGCGCGGCGACGGTAGGGACGGGACATGAGAGTGGTTGGAGGGTGGTTGGCGAACGTTGTTGAAGTGAGAGGGAAATTGCCGGTGAGAAAGCGCTCTGCCTCAGGCGCGCGTCGAGACTGCCACCTTTCGAACCTGCAAAAACTGTTTCAAGGCATTCAGCTGCTCGATCTCCTCGGGTTTCAGCTCATAACCCGGCGCCGCCGCCCGCTCCACACATTCCTCGAGCCAATCCACCATCGTATCCCGCTGGAGCAGGATGCGATCGTTGGTCGCCCGAATATCAGCCAGCAGCGACTGCGCGTAAGCGAGATTGATGGTTTCTTTCTTCATACCCCGGCGAGAGCGAACGCGGCGGGCAAGTCCCCACAGCCTTCGCTCTCCAGGACGCGGCAGGCGCCCAGTTCAGCCTTGGAATCTGCCCTCCCGGCAGGGGAAACACGACACATATCTCAGCGACCGTTACCGGCTCGTCGGACGAACGAGGCAGGGCACGCGCTTAGGCGATTATCCAATCCACGCTCGCCCACCCACTGCGCGAACCGGCTCCCCGGCCGCCCACTTCGATCTCGCAAAGGTCGGCGCACCGATCGTTCGCTCCTGGCCGACGAG
Source organism: Opitutaceae bacterium (assembly GCA_046594805.1). GTDB lineage: Bacteria > Verrucomicrobiota > Verrucomicrobiia > Opitutales > Opitutaceae > ER46. Next base: position 1,916 of record JBKJRG010000224.1, read on the forward strand.
CGCTCTCCCGCCTCGCCGACTTTCCATGCCTTTGATCGACCACCTTCTCGCCCGGAGCGGCCTGCGCCGGCGAATCTGGCAGTGGTATCCGTTCGTTCCTCGCCTCCCTCATTGCCGCGTTTCTTGCATGAGGTCACCCGGGTCCTGCGCTGCAATAGGCACGAAATGGCGGATTACCTCCTACCTTACAGGCGGTAAGCGCTAGAGTGGCCCGACGGCTGCGCTCCAGCCACCCCGCCATATACCGTCCCCACCCCACTGCCGAGTTGAACTCGGCCCGGTATACTGGGAGCAACATGAAGACCCAGCGCGCCGTTGCGAGCCGTTGCAGCCCCCCCAGCTCGCCGCCGGAAATGCCGGCCATCGAATTTCGGGCATTCATTGCCTATGCCGATCTCAACGCCGCGAGGCAGGCCATGCGCGCCATCAACGAGATCCTCCGGGCTGCTCCGCGACGTCACGTCCTGCAGCCGATGCTGTGGCGATACGACCAGGTGTGTGATGCGAAATGGCACGGGCCCTCACTGGTGGATGCGGCCAAGGCGGACGTAGTGGTGCTGGCCAGTTCCGAGGCAAAAGGAATGCCCGCCGGCCTGGAAAAATGGGTCGGGAACTTTCTCGATCTAAAGCGCGGCGCCCGCACGACGCTCGTCGCACTGATGGGCCACGACGAAGCGTGGACCATTTCAATCGAAGGGCCACGGGTCGCCCGTGTCCCCGCAACGACCATGGTCTTTCCCGGCGCGGGGACTGCCCTGGCGACCCGGGCAGCGTAGGACGTCCGGCGCGAGCCAGCGCGCGATTTGATTCCAAGCGGACCAGGAAATTGTGGCGGCCGGCCCCCTCGCTGAAACGCCTTGCCCGTGCCGGAGTTTCCAAAACCTGGACCAATCCGCCGAACCCCGGTGCGCCGAAACTGTCTGCCAGACCATGGCTTCCCCAGGATCCACCGGCAACGTCATCGCGGCGCTGGCCAGTTTTTTTATCCCGGGCCTCGGGCAATTGATTCAGGGCAAGGTGTTGAAAGCGCTCCTGATGTTCGTCCTGGCGGCTGTGCTCTGGTGGTTCATGCTGGGCTGGATCATTCACCTTTGGTCGATCATCGACGCCGCGGTGTACAAGCGACCGGGCTGAGCGGACCCCGCATCCCGTGGCAATCGAAGGCCTAGCGGTTCCCATTCCCCGCGCAGCGCCGCCCCCGGAAGCGGACCGGCGGCTGCGCCGCTTGCGCTCCATCGCATGGTTTCTGGACCGCTCGATTTCGCTCGGCGGAAAACGCCGCATCGGCGTCGATCCGCTCATCGGGCTGATCCCGGGAGCCGGCGATTGGATCGGCGCGTTGCTTTCCTTGTACTTTCTTTATGAAGGCGCGCGGCTCGGTGTCCCCGCAGGGGTCCTCACGCGCATGGGTGGCAATATCCTCCTCGAAGCGATGTTCGGGGCCGTGCCCTTCCTGGGGGACGTATTCGATTTTTTCTGGCAGGCCAACGTGCGCAATCTGGAACTGATCGAACAGAACTACCGGCCAAACCTGGAGGGCCGCACGCTCCGTAGCGTGTGGATCGCAGTCGTGGTGTTTGCCTTCGTGGTATTGGGATTGCTCGGGACGCTGGTGTACGTTGTCGCACGGGGAATCATCGCGCTGTTTCATCAGGGCTGATGCTCTTTTCCCGCGGGGAAGTCGTGGGAGCCGCCGCCCCGACCGCAGGGAAGGACTCTCCCGTCGCCGGAAAATGCTCGCCGAGAAATTTCTCCACGGCCTCCGCCGCCAGAATGGTCGCGGCATCATAGACAAACTTCCACTGTCCATCAGGGAGTCGCCGCCAGATCGTGACGTAGATGCCGTAGGGCCGAAAGGGTCCCGCTTCATCGGGCCCCGCTTCCGCCACCCCCCACGTGTAACCCAGGTCGCCGGACTCAGCCACCTCGGCGCGCAGCGGTTTCCAGCGAATCACTGTGGCACGCGGCCGGGTTGATTCCGCTTTGGTCCTGGCGGCTTGGGCCTCACGGCCCAGCACGAGGCTGTTGGCGATAAACCCGTCCGGCGCCATGAAAGCGTGCAAACCGGAATTGAAGCCATGCGCGAGTGCATGCCGAAAAAAAGCCGCTTCGGTGCGGACGAGATCCTCCCTTAGTTTTCCGCGATCACTTTCCGCGGCAACCGGCGCGGTCACCGAAACCAGCAGGACGCCGCACAGGAACTTTTTCATGGCGTGCACTCTTCCCAGACCTCCACCAGGCGGCCAGCACGCGTTCGGCATTACCCCGAAACTGGGGTTATCAACGCCAAGGGAGGTCGCGCGCTCGCCCGCGGCTGCCTCTTCAGGAATCCTCCGTTTCGCGCTCTGGGAATTTGCCCCATCTAGGTATGGTGTGCCCTGAAACCCCAGTTCGTTCCGGAACGCCCCTACCCTTAACGGGTCTTGAGCGCCCAGGACAACATCAGCCTATCCACCCGAGTAATCGGACAACCGGGGCATTCGCCGACGCAGCAAGCGACCGGGGAGCCTCTCACCCTGAACCCACAGTGATCATGAATAATGACAAAAACCTGAACAAAGAGTTGAAGCATGACAAATCCCGTAACCCTGATCCTATCACGGGTGCACCAGGCTCACACCCGGTCGGTACCGGTGTGGGGGCGGCACTGGGCGGCGCAGTCGCGGCCGGCGCCATGGCCGGTTCGGTGGTCGGCCCGGTCGGCACACTCGCCGGCGCAGCCGTCGGCGCCGTGGTCGGTGGCCTGATCGGCAAGGGTGTCGCGGAGAAAGTCGATCCCACCCGCGAAGACGCTTACTGGCGCGAAAACCACGCCCGCCAGAATTGGGCCAAGGGTCGATCCTATGACGAGTTCAGTCCCGCCTACCGCGTCGGGTATGAAGGCTACGGCCAATATGGCACGGCCGGCCGCACGTTCGAAGAGAGCGAGGCCGACCTCCGCAAGCGCTACGAAAGCAACAAGCCGAAGATCCTCTGGGACGACGCCCGCCAAGCTTCCCGCGCGGCCTGGCGGAAATTCGACAAGAAGAATCCTGATACTTCCGTCGACACCTACGGCAATCCGCGCGCGATGTAATACCGGTTCGGAAAAACCAAAATAAGTTCAATCGCCGCCCGCGTTCACGCGAGGCGGCGATTT
>JBKJRG010000133.1:0-2980 GCA_046594805.1 Opitutaceae bacterium
TCGAACCCGGATCGACGGCTTCGGAGACCGCTACACTATCCATTGTGCTACGCCCGCAGGGACCAGTCCGCAGATGAAGGGGTTGGCACCGGCGGTCGTCAAGCCCGGGCCGGAAGAAGTTAACGGCGCTCCGCTCCGCGGGCAGACCGCGCCTGAAATCGCGGCCCCGCGGAAATGCGCGTTGCCTCGGGGCTCCGCGGTTTGCAACGTGGCGCCTTATGTCCGTCGAGCCCACTGAGAGCGGCGCCCCGGGTGCGCCCGCGCCGAGCGACTTCATTCGCGATATCGTCGCGCAGGACGTCGCCGCCGGGCGTTACCCCAAGATCGTCACGCGGTTTCCGCCCGAGCCGAACGGCTACCTGCACCTCGGTCACACCAAGTCGATTTTCCTGAACTTCGGGATCGCGCGCGAGAACGAGGGCCAGTGCAACCTGCGGATGGACGATACCAACCCGACGAAGGAAGAAGCCGAGTATGTCGATTCCATTGTCGCCGACGTGCACTGGCTGATCGATGGCTGGGCCGATCATTGCCTCGGCTTCAAACCGAAGGGAGCCACGCCCGCGTTGCAAACCGTGGCCGGGAAACCCGATCACTATCTCGGGCCGGTTCCGGCGACCACGCCCAATGCCGAGCCGTTTTTTGCCAGCGATAACTTCGAGCCGCTCTATGCCTACGCCGTCGCGCTGATCCAGAAGGGCAAGGCCTACGTCTGCGACCTGTCGCCGAAAGAGACGGAGGAATACCGCGGCGCACCCGACAAGCCCGGTCGCAACTCGCCTTTCCGGGAGCGGCCCGTGGCCGAGAACCTGGACCTGTTCGCCCGGATGCGCGCCGGCGAGTTCCCGGATGGCGCGCGGACCTTGCGCGCGAAAATCGACATGGCCGCCCCCAACGTCTGGCTGCGCGACCCACTGCTCTACCGGATCCGGCATGTCGCCCATCACCACGCCGGCGACAAGTGGTGCATCTATCCGCTGTACGATTTCGCCCACTGCCTCAGCGATTACCTCGAGGGGATAACGCATAGCGTCTGTACCCTTGAATTCGAAGTGCACCGGCCGTTGTACGACTGGATTCTCGAGAGCCTGGACCTGCCCCGGCTCCTCCCCCACCAGTACGAATTCGCGAAGTTGATCCCGAGCTACACGCTCGTCAGCAAACGAAAGCTGATCCAGCTCGTGCAGGACAAGATTGTCGCCGGCTGGGACGATCCGCGCATGCCGACCGTGTCAGGCCTGCGGCGGCGGGGCGTGCGCGCGAGTGCGATTCGCGCGTTCGCCTACCACATCGGCGTCACCAAGTACGACAGCGTCACCGACCTCGCCGTCTTCGATCACGCCATCCGCGAGGACCTCAACGCCGTCGCCCAGCGCCGGCTCGGCGTGCTCCGCCCGGTCAAGCTCGTGCTGACCAACCTTCCCGCGGGCGAAACGCTCGCGTGCAGCGCGACCAACAACCCGCAGGACGAGACGCCGACCACGCGCAAAATCGCCCTCACTCGAGAGGTGCTCATCGAGAGCGATGACTTCGCCGAGGTGCCGCCGCCGAAATATTTCCGTCTGAAACCTGGTGGCGAGGTCCGGCTCAAGTACGCCTGCATCATCAAGTGCGACGAGATCGTGAAGGACGCGACCGGCCAGATCGCCGAGCTGCGCTGCACCGCCGACCTCACCACTCGCGCCGGCGGCCCGAATGTCGATCGCAAGGTCAAGGGCACGATTCATTGGGTCAGTGCCACGCAGTGCGTCGAGGCCGAGGTGCGACTCTACGATCGGCTTTTCACCGTGGCCGAGCCCGGCGCGGAGGAAGACTTCCGGAAGTTCATCAATCCTCACTCACTCGATGTTGTCACCGCCCGGGTCGAGGCGGGACTGGCGGCGGCGGTCGCCGGGGAGCACTACCAGTTCGAGCGGCTGGGTTACTTCGTCGTCGACACCAAGGACAGCGCACCCAGCCGGCCGGTGTTCAACCGCACTTTGCCCCTCAAGGACACCTGGGCCAAAGCCCCGGAGAAAAAATAACGCCGCGTGGCCGATTCCCTGCCAACCCTGACGGTCGCTGAGGTGCGCGTGCTCGGCTCGCTCGTGGAAAAACAAATCACGACGCCGGATTATTACCCGCTCACGCTGAATTCGCTGACCAACGCCTGCAACCAGCTCACGAACCGCGAGCCGGTCGTGGCCTTCGACGAGACCATGGTCGCCCGGGCCATGGACGGCCTGCGCGACAAGCGGCTGGCCACGCTTTTTTCGGGCGCCGAAAGCCGCGTGCCGAAATACAAGCACACCCTGACCGACGCGATTCTGCTTACGCCCGCCGAGGCGGCATTACTCTGCGTCCTAATGCTGCGCGGCCCGCAAACGCTCGGCGAGCTCCGCACCCGCAGCGAGCGGCTCTTCGCCTTCGATACTCTCCCCGAAGTCGAGGAGACGCTCAACGCGCTCATCGCGCGCCAGCCCCAGCCGTTGATCGCCAAACTCCCGCGTCAGCCCGGCACGAAAGAATCGCGTTACGTGCACCTGCTGTGCGGGCCGGTGGAACCGGTCACGAACGAAAAGACGCCACCGCCCGAATCCGTCGCTGCCCCGGTTAGCGCCGAGAGCGAACGGATCGCGAAACTGGAAAACGAACTCGCGGGGCTGCGCAGCGAGATTGCCGAATTGCGCCAGCAGTTCGCCGAGTTTCGCAAGCAGTTCGACTGAGGCCGGGGTTGTAGGGGCGTCGCTTGACGACGCCCGCGCTTCAGCTGGGTGCCGCGAGGGCACACCCCGGAGCGCTCGCACGCCCGGGCGTCGACAAGCGACGCCCCTACGCGCAGCCATGCTGGCTGGAAGCCGGCGCTACTCTGCCCGCTTGCGTCCCGCCAAATTCCTCTGGTTCACTCGCCCGCTTGTGAAGCAAAGCATCGTCACCCTCGACATGGAGGGCGTACTCACGCCCGAAATCTGGATCGCCGTGGCCGAGCGCACCGGCATTC
>JBKJRG010000315.1:0-2997 GCA_046594805.1 Opitutaceae bacterium
GCGCCGCCGAAGGCCACATTGAGGGTGACGCGCAGGTTGCCGTTGGGCGCCAGCACGGGACCGAAATTATATTCGTGATAGCTGCCCGAAATCGGCAGCTTGCACACGGTTTCAAACACGTCGGCGCGGCCGTCGCGGTCAGTGTCATCGAGGCGCGTCACTTCCTGGCGCTGCGCAATATAGTAGCCGCCCTTCGGCGCCGCGATGATGCCGAGCGGCTCGTGCAGGCCTGACGCAAAGAGCGTGAATTTCGGGGCGGCGGCGTCCGCGTAGGCGCCCTCCACCAGCCAGACTTCGCCGCGTCGCGTCGTGACCAGCAATCGTTTCCCCGGAATGGCGAGGATACCGCTCGCCTCGAGCACAATGTTTTCCGGCACGGCGAGCGGCGTGCGCTTCCAATAACGATCCTCGCGCGTGACGAGATCGGTGGAGGGTTTGGCAAAACGCTCGGCCGAAGAGGGGTTGTTGACCACCGCGGGCGCGGGTGGGGCGGGCGCGGCGACACTCGGGTGGAAGACGGAAATGGCGGCCAAGGCCAGGAACACAGGTCCATGAATGTAGGGGCGTCGCTTGACGACGCCCGCGGCCGTCGCCGGGGCGTGGGCGACATTTTCGGACGAAACGCTCACGCGTTCCGTTACAGGTGGGCTCAGCAGGAAAGGGTTTTGGTTCATACGCGCACTCACCAGACAATCGTGTAGTTAATCGGCGCCTCCAGTCGGGCGGCGGTGAGCGGCACCACGAGCTGCTGGCGACCGGGCCGGCTGCGCACGATGGGCTGGTGCACGTTGCCCGCCGGCCAGTCGAGGTACCACTCGCGTTCGCCGATAATCCAGCCGGCGCCATCGGGCTGCCGCATGATCGTCGCGGCCTCGGCCAGCAGGACCCAGGCTGACCAGCTCGGCAGCCGGCCGCCGCACTGCAACGTGCGCGCCAGCCCCCGGCCTTCGAGGGCTGGCGCAATTCGATCGCGCACCGTGAGATCGGCGAGCGACGCGAGGAACACGGGCTGGCCATTCGGCTCGAGAGTGTAACCCTGCGACGACCAGAGCGGCTCGGGCTCGTCGGGCCAGTCGCCGGACTGCGGATACTCCAGCAGGGCGATGGCCGGCTTGCCATTGAACGTCAGGGTCGGGCCCGCGGGCTTCGCGAGCTGGTTGTTGCCCCGGCCATCCCACATTTCAAAAGTGTCGGCAAAGGCTCCGCGCCAGACCCGCAGGACGGCGGCGGTTTCGAAATCGTAGGCATAATGGATGCCCTCGGGCGTACCCACCGACGCGGCATAGAGCCGTTTGCGCGGCTCGAACGGGACGAAGCCCCGTTGCAACACCACCCGCTCCTTCGCGTGAACCAGCAGTTGCTTTGCTCCACTGCCGCCGCGGTTGCCGGTGCCCGAGCGCGCGGTCAGGGCGTGCGGCGCGAGGCCCGGGCCCTCGGCCAACAGCTCGAGCGACGGGCGGGTATTGGCGGTGTGGATGAGATCCAGGCGAAAGGGATGAGTCCCCGCCGCGAGGTTGACGGTGGCCGGCTGGCTGCCGCGATCCAGCGGGGTCACTATCGTTTTTCCGTCGATCGCGAATGCTGCGCTGCCACCGCTCTCCAGCGCGAAGGCGTAGAGGCCCGTTTTGGGCACGATGATCGAGCCGGTGAAGACCAGGGCAAACCGGCCGGTTTTCTCGACCGCGGTGTGCGCGAAACGCTCCGGCACGCCCTCGCTCTTCGGCGTCTGCCCGTCGTATTCGCCGACCCGCTTGAAATCGCCGGCGAACAATTGGTAGCGGAGATCCTGGACTTTTAGCGGGGAGCCATCGAAACGTTTCACCCCGAGCGCGCGAATCGCGATCGGGCCATGGTCGCCCTGGATCATAAGTGGCCCGAGCGGGGCCTCCGGTCCGGCCAGGGCGCTGCGGGTCGGGCCGTGCACCTCGACGTTTTCGTGAATGACAAAGCCGTTCAGGATCACCTTCGCGAACCGTGCGCTCTTCGTTTTTTTCCCGCTCGCGTCGAAACGCGGCGCCTCGAACTCGACGTGCAACTGCTGCCAGAGCCCGGGCGCGCGGGCGGCATTGGCCCGCGGCGCGTGGCCCTCAAAACCTTCCTTGCCGGCGCCGCGCGCGGCGTCCCAGCGCACGTAAATTCCGCCGCTATCGCCCGACGTCGGCTCGCGCACGCCCCAGCTGTCGAACAACTGGATTTCGTACCGGCCCTGCAGGTAAATTCCCGAGTTCGACCCAACCGGCAGCAGGAATTCGAGATCCAGCTCGAGGTCGCCGTGTTCCCACGCCGTGACGAGATGGCTGCGCGCCGCGGCGGTGGGCAGGTTGACCAGGACACCCTTTCCGTCGGCAGCGGCGAACGTCTTGTCGCGACGCGGATCGCCGGCGATCCCGCTGGCCACCCGCCAGTTGCCCGCGCCCGGGCGGAATTCCCCGGGCGAGTCGAGCGCCACCCGATCGGGCGGCAGGAGCGATTGGGCGTGCAGCGGGCCGGCGAGAAATGCGGCGGCGGCGAGGACGAACGAAACGCGGGGCAAACGGGGTGGGGCGAACATGACGAACGGGTTCACGCTCACGAGGCGGCAGCGGGAGTGCAAATCGGAATATGGGGCGGCGCCGATGTGGTCTTGTCAGTGGTAGGGCTGCCGCTTGCCGGCACGCCGTCGCGGCTATCACGTGCGCCGCGCGACGGCGCGGCGACCCGTTCGACTCCGCTCAGGGCAGGCAAGGGCCGGCCCTACCCGTCGCCCATTGAACGCAGCGGACAACGGAGTTCTGAACGACAGCGGAGGGTTTGCCGCTCTTTTTCTCATCGAACCTTCGCGGATAATCCGTCCTGCTTCCGATCCCCCTCTACTGATGAATCCCCGACTTCTCTGCACGGCACTCCTCCTGATTTACCTGCCAGTCGCGACCCGCGCCGCAGACTCCGCGGTGCGGGTCGAACGCGACATCGCCTTCCTCGCCCCGGACCGCGCCGAGAAGCTCGACCTCTATCTGC
>JBKJRG010000478.1:0-5895 GCA_046594805.1 Opitutaceae bacterium
GCGCATGACATCGTTGGGCACTTTCTCGCAGCCATGCTCGAGCAGGAGTGCGGCCGCGACGTTGGGGTGGGTGAGGTAACCGCGATAGGTGCGATGCAGGAGCTGGTACATCGATTCACCGCCAAAGCCGCAGCCCTCGGTGTGGGCGAGCGCGACAAACCGGGTGATGCCCTGGGTCTCGCCAATGTGCTTCGCGTTCAGCCGTTCGGCCGCGAGCCGCGCAATCTGGGAAGCGCACAAACTCGTCGGCAGCACGAGGCCCACGCGCTCCGTGGCAAAGCGTCCGCCCTCGAGAGTGCTGACCCGCAGTGCCACGGCCCCCGCGTAATAACGCGATGGGCCCGCGACCGGGGCAATCGACAACGGGCTCCCATCCGGCGCCGTGCGCGCGCGGAGGTCCGCCAAGTTGGAAGAGTCGGTTTGCCGCCAGTTCCGCCAGAGCGAAACCTGGGAATGTCCCGCATGCTCACCGCGGGTCTTCCGGCCCGACGCGGTGGCGAGCAACTGCTCGAAGGCCTCGGCCGTCAGCGCTTCCATGGCCTCGCCGTCGAGGTAGCGTCCCGCGTTGATGTCCATCTCGTGGATCAGCAGCTGGTGGCGCCGCGTGGTCGTCGTGATCTTGAGCGTGGGCACAAACGGGAAATTGGTGATCGAGCCGTTGCCGGTGACGAAGAGGAACAGGTTGCACCCCGCGCCGACCTGCCCGGCGATTCCTTCCAGGTCGTTGCCTGGCCCGTTCATGAAATAAAATCCGGGCGCCCGCAGCGGCTCCGCATAATCGATCACGTAATCGAGCCGCGTGCGCGGGTCTTTCTTGTGGACGGCGCCGAGGGATTTGAGCGCGATGTTGTAGAGGCCGCGAAACTTGTTGCCGGCCGACGGATTGTTCTCGGGCGTGACTCCGTGCCAGCTCAGCCGCTCCCGGAACGCGGCGAGCTTCGCCGCAAAAGACTGCGCGGTGGCGACGTCACGGACTTTCCGCAGCAGGTAACCCTCCGCGCCCACGGCCTCGTCGATCTCCGTGAGCACGCCGGCGCCGCCATGGCGGATCACGTCGTGGACCATCGCGCCGGCCAGGGGATTGCCGGAAACGCCGGAGAACGCATCGGAGCCGCCGCATTGCAGCGCGACGCGCAAACCGCTCACGGGTTCATCGGTCCGACGCTCCGCGGCCACCACCGGCAGCCAGCGACGGACCGTTTGCTCGCCTTCGATCAAGGCGGCGGCGAGCCCGGCCCGAATCGTTTGAAAGGCATGCGGCACTTCGGTGAGCGGGTAACCCTGCTTCACCATGAATTCGCGGAGCCGCGCGTTGGTGAGCGGCTCGACCCCGTAGTCGAGCGCCAGGACGGCGCCGACGTTGGGGTGCACCATGAAACCGGCCAGCGCGCGCAGCACCTCGGTGACATTATTGGGCTCGCCCACTCCGCCGCCCTCGGTGTGCGCGATGGCCACGATGCCATCGAGCGTCGGATGCACGCGGGCCAGCGGTTGGAGGCGCGCGGCGAGCTGGCGCGCCACGCTGGCGGTGCGCGAAGTCGTGCCGATGATGACGATGAAATTGCGCGTGCCCACTCCGCGCCTGCCCGGTCGGCGATAACCAGCGAACGTGCGACCCGGCGGCGCACGGTCCGTTTCCGGCGCCGGCTGAAACTCGCGGGCATCGAGCGTGAAGGTGTCCAGGCGATCGGCAAAATTGGGTTCCGACGGCAGTTTTCCGCCGTCGATCCGCCGGACGGAGAGCGCATCGAGCATCGACTGGTTTGAAACGTAATCTCCCGGAGCGATGCGGCGGAGGGCCGTGCCGAACGGCATGCCCCAGGAAAGCAAGGGTTCACCCTCGGCGATGAATCGCACCGCGAAGCGGTGGCCTTCGAGCACGGTGTGCGCGAGGGCGCACGGACCGTCAGGCAATCCGATTATCTCGCCCGCTTCCAGCCGCCGAACCGCAATGGCCACGTTGTCGCGCCCAGCCGGCAAGCGTGCCACGGAGTCGAGCGGAAGCGGGGAGGCCGGCATGCCAGCAAGAGAACGGGCCGGCCGGGCCGTGTCGAGCGGCCACCGCAATCCAAAGCGTGCGCGACGAGAGCCCGCGCAAGCCGCTGTAGCGCCGCAGGGAGCGCGCGTCGTCGATGGGCAAGTCGCGTGAGAAAAATCCTCACGTCGGCCGCCCGCGTTTTCCTGCGGTCACGATCTTCACCGATCCGTTCATCCAATAAGCAGGAAGCCAGGAAACCAGGAACCAGGAGCCGGAGAATCCTGCTTATTCATGGCTTCCTGGTTTCCTGCTTCAACCGGGTCGGGTCTTTGATTGCTCACGGTAGCTGGCCACCACCGGCCAGTCGGCCGGCGCGAGGTCGAGCTGCATAAGATCCGCCGGCGTCACCCACTGGAGGGCGATGTGCTCCTGGAGATGCGGCGCGCTGGCCCCCGGCGGCAAGGCGCAGACAAAGGGAAACATCTCGATCACGACGACGCCATAGTCGTGGAGAAATCGCGGGAGCGGCTGCAAGCCTTCCACCACGCACCCGAGTTCCTCTTTGATTTCGCGGCGCAAGGCGTCATGGGGACTCTCGCCGTTTTCCACTTTGCCACCCGGGAATTCCCATTTCAGGCCGAGATGCTTGTGCGCGGGACGCTGGGCAATGAGCACGCGGCCGGCGCCGTCTTCAATCACGGCACATACGACAGGGATGGCAGCTTTCGGCATCGTGATGAGCCAACAGTTCGGCCGGAAGAGGGCGAGCCAACGGATCAGCGGGTGTTTCAAACGCCGTGCTTGTAGGTCAGCGAGCTTGCTCGCGCTTCGCGGGGCTCCCCCCGGAAATCAGATCGACTGGCCGGTGGTGTATGGGCGTCGACCAGCAACGCCCCTACGGGAAAAGTCCGTTCCGCCCAAAATTTCGGGCTGGCGAGCGACGGCCCGCCCGGTTTGCTCGCGTGGCATGCCGGGCGAACTTCCCTCTACTGTCGTCGCCGGAATCGTTTTCATCGGCCGCGGTGGCGGCCAGGTCAAGGCGCTGCGCGGTTTCAGGAAATCGCACCACACCGTGCCGGACGCGGCCAACGCGATCACCAATGGGTTTTTGGGAAAAATCTGCGACTCGGAGCTGGCGGACGAGGCGGAGAAACTCTTCCAGGACGCGCGCAGCGCGCTGGGCTACAAGCGCAAGGATATCGCCCTCAGCCTTGCCAGCCCGGTCGCAACGCTCACCGCCCGGGATTTCACGGTGGAGATCGTCTACGTGCTCGAGGAAGCCAATCCCGCGCGGTATGCCGTCACCACGACACTCCGCGAATTACGGAGCGCGGACCTGGCGCGCACCCTGGAATTCACCCGGCTGTTTGCCGGTCGCTTCTCGGAAATCGGATTCGGGCTGAAAAAAGCCGCGCGGGTCGAGGCGATCATCGACGTCATCGAGAATCTGGACGGCGCGGGCGGGCTCGTGGTGAGTTATCCCTCCGACTACCAGGACTGCGTCATCCGGGTGTCGGGCGTCGACGCCGAGGTCCGTTGCACGGGCGCGGCGCTGGACGTCCTGTTTCCGCGCGCCGGCTCGCCGGCCGAGTTGATCGATGCCTTCGCCAGCGTGCGCGACGCGTTTGCCATCAACCAGGCTCTCGCCGGTTTGATCCAGTAGCGCCGGCGCCCGCCTGAAGTAGCGCCGGCTGCCAGCCGGTTCCGAGCCGTGGATAAATCAATGCATGCGTGGGCCGGGACGGCCTGGCCGCGAATTACTTTCAAACGGGGCGAGGGCGCCCCGTTTGAAAGCATAAACCCTGACCGCGTCTTCCGCCGTAGCGGCAGGTGTCCCTGCCTGCCGGGATTGGCGTGGCTGCGGCTTCCAGCCGCAGATTACTGGCCGATCAATTCCTGCACGAACACCCGCTCCTCGACCAGTTCCTTGTTCGTCGCCGCGATCTTCGATTTGGCAAAATCGTCCATCGCATAGCTGGTGATCACTTCGAATACGCCCGGCGCAGTCGTCTTCACCGGCATGCCCGCCCAGACATCGGGATCGAAGCCATAGGCGCCGTTCGACTTGACCGCGACAGAATGAATGCGTCCCGGTGTCACCAGATCGCGCACGTGATCGACGAGCGCGTTGGCCGCGGACGCGGCGGAGGAGGCGCCGCGCGCCGCGATGATGGCCGCGCCGCGCTTGCCGACCATCTCGCAAAAGGGTCCGTGCAACCATGCCTGATCGGTGATGACTTGGGTAGCGGGCTGGCCGCCAATCTTAGCGTGGGCAAAGGCGGGAAACATCGTCGGGCTGTGATTCCCGTAGATGAAAATGTCCTTCACCGTAGTGAGGTCGACGCCGGCCTTTTTCGCGAGTTGGCTTTGCGCGCGGTTCTGGTCCAGCCGGACCATCGCGGTGAAACGATCGGCGGGCAGCCGCTTCGCCTGGCTCGCGGCGATCATGCAATTCGTGTTGGCGGGATTGCCCACCACCGCCACGCGGGCGTTTTCCGCCGCGACGGCATCGATCACCTGGCCCTGCGTGATGAAAATCCGGCCGTTGTCCTTCAGCAGATCCGCGCGCTCCATTCCGGGTCCGCGCGGCTTGGCGCCGACCAGCAGGCACCAGTTGGCATCCTTGAAACCGACTTCCGCCTTGTCGGTCTGGACCACTCCTTTCAGCAGGGGAAATGCGCAGTCATCCAGTTCCATGGCGACGCCCTCGAGCGCCTTCAGCGCTTTCTCGATCGGCGCCTCAATCAGCTGGAGAATGACGGGCTGGTCCGGCCCGAACATCGCGCCCGAGGCGATGCGGAAAAGCAGGGAGTAACCGATTTGACCGGCAGCTCCGGTCACAGCGACGCGAATGGGTGATTTCATGGGAGGAGGAAAACCTTGGGCCCGCGAATCCCACGAATCGACGCGAATTTTTCGAAATCCTCAAAAAAGTATTCGCGTGATTCGCGGGCGGCCCGATGTCAGCGGAACCGCGGGGCCAGCGCGGCATGCAGCTCGCGGACGAGTTTCTCGGTCGTCGCCCAGTCGATGCAGGCATCGGTGATCGAGACGCCGTAGCGCAGTTGGTCCTTGGGCTGGGGGAACGACTGGCTCCCGGCGGCGAGATTGCTCTCGATCATCGCGCCCATGACTGACGTGTTGCCGGCGGCGATTTGCGTCAGGAGCTCGCGCATCACCTCGGGCTGGCGCTCGGGTTGCTTGGCGGAGTTGTCGTGCGAGCAGTCCACTAGAATCGATTTGGGCAGTCCCGCCTTGGACAGGAGCTGCTCCGTTTGGCCAATATGTGCCGCGGAGTAGTTCGGGCCCGGGGTGCCGCCGCGCAGGACCACATGGCAGTCGGGATTGCCGCGGGTGACGATCGCCGCGGCGGCGCCGTCGAGATTGATGCCGAGAAACGTATGCGGCTGGGCCGCCGATTTGATGGCGTTGATCGCCGTCTGGATGGATCCGTCGGTGCCGTTCTTGAACCCGAGCGGCATCGAAAGCCCGCTCGCCATCTGCCGGTGGGTCTGGGATTCCGCGGTGCGCGCGCCGATCGCCGACCAGCAGATCAGATCGGCGATGTATTGCGGCGTGATGGGATCGAGCAGCTCGGTGGCGGTGGGCAGCCCGAGGTCGAGCACTTCGCGGAGGAATGTCCGCGCGGTGCGCAGGCCAGTGGCGATGTCGTGCGAGCCATCCAGGTGCGGGTCCATGATCAGGCCCTTCCAGCCGACCGTGGTGCGGGGCTTTTCGAAATACACCCGCATCACGATCATGACCCGGCCGGCCACTTCGCGCGCGAGCTGGGCGAGCTGCTGCGCGTAGGCGCGGCCGGCCTTGAGGTCGTGGATCGAACAGGGCCCGACGATCAGCAGGAAACGCTTGTCGTCCGTGAAAATCAGCTGGTGGATTTCGCGCCGGGTTCGGATGAC
>JBKJRG010000695.1:0-3819 GCA_046594805.1 Opitutaceae bacterium
TCCCACGCCCGGCATGGCCGCATCACATCTCGTTTTCCTCGGCACCTACACCCGCACCACGAGCCGCGGCATCTACGCCGTGCGGCTCGTGGTGCGGGTGTAGGTGCCGAGGAAAACGAGATGTGATGCGGCCATGCCGGGCGTGGGACCAAGCAGAAAAAGCGCGCCGATGTAAAGCAGCGGGCGAGGCAGGAGTTTCAAGGTCGTGGGGAAATCCGGAGCGAACGCGGAACAGATCTCTGAACCCGGGGGCGTTGGCGCGCAATCTTCCGGTGGGTGGACCCATCGGGCACCAGCGCAGGTGCCTGGGTTCGCATCCAAACGCTTTTCACGTAATACGTGAAAAGCGTTGGCCCCGGTGGCGGCAGGAATCTCGGGGTCCGTGCCGTTCAGCCGTGAATCCAGGCCCGATCGGAGAGCGGGCCGCACCCTCGGGCCGTTTCACCCGGCGGTGGGATCGCCCGGGACGGCGGGCGCTTTCGCCGCGGCTTTCGCTTCCTTGAAATGCCGGCGGCACATCGCGACATAGCGATCGTTGCCGCCGATTTCCACCTGGGCCCCTTCCTGCACCGCGTGGCCGTGCCCATCGATGCGGAGATTCATCGTGGCTTTCCGACCACAGTGGCAGATGTTTTTCAACTCGGTCAGGTCGTCGGCCAGCGCGAGGAGGGCGGCGCTGCCCGGAAAAAGTTTGCCCTGGAAATCCGTGCGCAAGCCGTAACACAGGACCGGGATGCTGAGCGCATCCGCGACGTCGGTGATCTGCCAGACCTGCTCCGGGGTGAGGAACTGCGCCTCGTCGATCAGCACGCACGCCACGGGTGCGGTGGCGTGCTCCGCCCGGACGCGACTGAGGAGGTTATCCCCCGCGCCGAGCGAGATGGCACCCGAGCGCAAACCGATGCGCGATTCGATCCGGCCGGTGCCGTACCGGCTGTCGACCAAGGGCGTGAACAGGAGCGTCCGCATGCCGCGTTCGCGGTAGTTGTGGCTCGATTGCAGCAACACCGTGCTCTTCCCCGCATTCATCGAGGCGTAGTAGAAGTAAACCTTGGCCATCGTGAGCGACAGTGGCCGGTGGCCCGGAAAAATCCAGACTCCGGTGTAATGGATTGTTTCAGTTGGGGCCGGGGCGCCCTCGTCCCGGTTGAAAGAACGCGGCACGGGCGGCGCTTCCCTCTGGAGCAGCCAGCCGGCCCCCGGACGATTTTCGGAAAAGCCGCTGTTCCTTCCCGACTTTTTCGGTTTAGTCAGCCGGCCCCTCGATGAAAGCCTCCGATTTTTTCACGCTGCCGCCTTCGCTGGCCCCCTTTGCCGCCCACTTTCGCGCCGACGTGCCGCCATGGGATTGGCTGAAGCAGATTGGCGCCGCGCTGGCCGGACTGACGGAACCCCCCGCGCCGCGCGCCGTCCCTCCGGGAGTGCACCTGGAGGGAAAAGTCTGGCTGCATCCCACCGTGAAACTGCCCGCGTACGCCACGTTGATCGGCCCGGCGTGGATTGGCGCCCGGAGCGAAATCCGCCCGGGCGCGTTTGTGCGCGGCAACGTGATTGTCGGGGAGGGCTGCGTCCTCGGGAACGCGTGCGAATTCAAGAACTGCGTGCTGATGGATGAGGTCCAGGCGCCGCACTATAATTATGTCGGTGATTCCATCGTGGGCAACGGGGCGCATTTCGGCGCGGGCGTGATTTGTTCGAACCTGCGGCTGGATCAGGCGCCGATCGTGGTGCGCGCGGCCCATGCGACCTATGAAACCGGGCTGCGCAAGTTTGGTGCCATTTTGGGCGACAAGGCCGAGGTGGGCTGCAACGCGGTGCTCAATCCCGGCAGTGTCCTGGGCCGCCGCGCCTTGGTGATGCCCACGGTGGCCTTCAGTGGGCACCTGCCCGATGCCACGATGGCCCATGTCACACGGGTGGTGAAGTTCATTCCGCGAAGGGACTGAGCGCCTGACGGCGCGGTTTTGTGTTTTGGGTTTTGTGTTTTGGGTTTTCTCGCTGTGTCTTCGTTTCGCTCTGGGTAGAGCCTTCGTCTTCTCTGATTCATGCGCACCCTCACGGGCATCCAACCTTCCGGCTCGCTCCACCTCGGCAATTACCTTGGCGCGATGCGCCCGGCGATCGAGGCGCAGACGCGCGGCGAGTGTTTCTATTTCATCGCCGATTATCACTCGATGACGTCGCTGCTCGATCCGGCGCAGCGCCGGCAGAACACGCTCGATGTCGCCTTGGACTGGCTCGCCTGCGGACTTGATCCGAGGCACAGCGTCCTTTGGCGGCAGAGCGATGTGCCGGAGGTAACCGAACTCATGTGGCTCATCGGTACGCTGACGCCGATGGGGCTGCTCGAACGCGCGCACAGCTACAAGGATAAGACGGCAAAAGGCATTGCGGCCAATTTCGGGCTCTTCGCCTACCCGGTGCTGATGGCCGCGGACATTCTCCTCTACGACACGAATGTCGTGCCGGTCGGCCGGGACCAGAAGCAGCATGTCGAGATGACGCGCGATATCGCGATCAAGTTCAACCAGACCTATGGCGAAACGTTTGTCGTCCCGGAGCCCGACATCCGCGACGAACTCGCGGTCGTGCCGGGCCTGGACGGCCAGAAGATGAGCAAGAGCTACGGCAACACCATCGAGCTCTTCGGCGACGAGAAAGCCACCCGGAAGAAAATCATGGGGATCGTCATGGACTCGCGTACGCCCGCGGAGCCGAAGCCTGACGCGGACAAAAACCTCGCGATTCAGTTACTCAGGCTCGTCGCGCCGGCCGAGGTCGCCCGCGATTACGAAGACCGGCTGCGCGCCGGCGGCCTGGGTTACGGCGATTTGAAGAAAGCGCTTTTCGAGCACTACTGGAATCATTTCGCTGTGGCGCGCACCCGGCGCGCCGAGCTGGCCGCGAACCGCGATCACGTTGAAACCATCCTGCGCGATGGGGCGGCGCGGGCGCAGGCGGTCGCCAGCGGCGTGCTGCAACGCGCGCGCAAGGCGAGCGGGCTGGAATAGCGGCGGGCTTTGGCGTGGCTGCGGCATCCTGCCGCAGTCCGGGGAATCTGCGGATGGAAGCCGCCGCCGCGAGGCCCGGCAGGCAGGGACGCCTGGCGCTGCGCGAGGCACATCACACTGCCCGTTCGAGCGGCGGCTGGAGCCGCGCGATTTCGGCCATGATCCGGGCGCTGGCGATTTGATAGCGTTCCTTGCCCGCCTTCGGGTCGTCGTACACCGTCGGCGGAATCGGCCGGCCGAATACCACGTTCACCGGCGCGCCAAAGTGGGGGACTTTGTCCCCTTTGCCGAAGGCCTCGAAGGATCCAAAAATGCGCGCCGGCACGACGGGCACCTGGGTTTTGCAGACGATGAAGCCCACGCCGGGCTTTGGTGTTTGCAGGTTTCCATCCGGTGAACGCGTCCCTTCGGGAAAAAGAATCATGACCTTCCCGTCCGCCAGCGCCCGCAGGACGCGCTTCAACGCGCCGACATCCTGCCCGCCATCGCGGTCCACCGGAATGGTGCCAACCGCATCCAGCCACCAGGTCGACGCGGGAGTCGACCAAAGCGTTTTCCGCGCAAAGAAGCACATTTGCCGCGGTACGTGCGAACCGATCAGCGGCGGATCGAGGTGGCTGGCATGATTGGCCGCGATGAGGAACGCGCCGGACTTTGGCAGGTTCTCGGTTCCGGCCACTTCGCCGCGAAAGAACATGTCGAACATCACGCGAATCGCGTAATGGCACACCCCGTAGATCGGAGTCATCGCAACTTGCGGAAAGGCCTGGCTCATGACGGCGGCCGGTCCAGCGCGGAAGCGCGGAAG
>JBKJRG010000240.1:0-8775 GCA_046594805.1 Opitutaceae bacterium
CGGCAAACTGCAGCCGCGGCCGGCGGCCGTCGCCTCAACTCAAAAGGTCGAAGGGCTGAAAAACTGAAAGGCCGGAGCCCGCCTTTTAGCCCTTCCGCCTTTTCGACCTTCAAATATTTCGCTCCATGGCCACGCTCGATTCCAAAATCCCCTCCGGTCCGCTCCCCGACAAGTGGCGCAAGCACAAGGCGGAGATCAAGCTCGTCAACCCCGCCAACAAGCGGAAGTACGAGGTGATTGTGGTCGGCGCCGGGCTCGCCGGGGCCTCGGCCGCCTCGTCGCTCGGCGACATGGGCTACAAGGTCAAAAACTTCGTGTTTCACGACAGTCCCCGCCGCGCGCACTCGATTGCGGCGCAGGGCGGCATCAACGCCGCGAAAAACTACCAGAATGACGGCGACAGCGTGTATCGGCTCTTTTACGACACGATCAAGGGTGGCGACTACCGTTCACGCGAGGCGAACGTGCATCGCCTGGCCGAGGTGTCGGTCAACATCATCGATCAATGCGTCGCGCAGGGCGTCCCATTCGCGCGCGAATACGGCGGCCTGCTCGCCAACCGCTCCTTCGGTGGCGCCCAAGTCTCGCGCACCTTTTATGCGCGCGGCCAGACCGGCCAGCAACTGCTGCTCGGCGCCTACTCGGCGCTGATGCGCACCGTGGGCGCTGGACTGGTCGAGTTGCACACCCAGAAAGAGATGCTCGATCTGGTGGTGGTGAACGGGCAGGCGAAGGGCATCATTGTCCGCAACCTGATTACCGGCGAAATCGAGCGCCACGCCGCGGATGCGGTGGTGCTCGCGACTGGCGGCTATGGCAACGTGTTCAACCTTTCCACCTACGCGCGCGGTTCGAATACGACCGCGATCTGGCGGGCCTACAAGCGGGGCGCGTGCTTCGCCAATCCGTGCTACACCCAGATCCATCCCACCTGCATTCCGGTCAGCGGCGAGTACCAGTCGAAGCTGACCCTGATGTCGGAGTCGCTCCGGAATGACGGCCGGATCTGGGTGCCGAAAAAGGGCGCCGACCGGCTCAAGGCGCCCGGGGCCGTGGCCGAGGACGATCGCGATTACTATCTCGAGCGGATGTACCCGGCGTTCGGCAACCTTTGCCCGCGCGACATTGCCTCGCGCGCGGCCAAGCGCGTGTGCGACGAGGGCCGGGGCGTGGGCCCGAGCGGGCTGGGGGTGTACTTGGATTTCTCCGACGCGATCAAGCGCCTCGGCGAAAACGGCGTGCGCGAGCGGTATGGCAACCTCTTCGACATCTACCACGAGATCACCGCGGAGAGCGCCTACCAGGTGCCGATGCGGATCTTTCCGGCGGTCCACTACACCATGGGCGGCCTGTGGGTGGACTATAACCTGATGTCGAACATCCCCGGCCTGTTCGTGCTGGGTGAGGCGAATTTCTCCGATCACGGGGCCAACCGGCTCGGGGCGAGCGCGCTGATGCAGGGTCTGGCTGACGGGTACTTTGTCATCCCGTACACCATCGGCGATTACCTGGCCGGGCAGAAGCCGGGTTCGCGCCCGAGCGTCGATAGTGCCGAGTTCAAGGCGGCCGAGCTGGATGTGACCGCGATGACGAAGCGTTTCCTCGACAACAAGGGCCGCGAACCGGTCAGTCATTACCACAAGCGGCTCGGCAAAATCCTGTGGGAATTCTGCGGCATGGCGCGGACCAAGGCCGGCCTCGAGCAGGCCCTCCAGCAAATCCCGGCGTTGCGGGAGGAATTCTGGCAGAACGTCCTCGTGCCCGGCTCCGCCGACACGCTCAACCAGTCGCTCGAGCAGGCCGGCCGCGTGGCTGATTTCATCGAGCTCGGCGAATTGTTGTGCCTGGATGCACTCACGCGTGAGGAAAGCTGCGGCGGGCACTTTCGCGAGGAACACCAGCATCCCGATGGCGAGTGCAAGCGCGACGACGACCGGTTCGGTCATGTCGCCGCGTGGGAGTTCCAGGGCGCCGGCCAGGCGCCGCGGCGCAATGTCGAGGCCCTCCATTACGAGACGGTGAAAATGTCAGTGCGCAATTACAAGTGACCGGCCGCTCGTCGATTTTCCTTTAACTCCAGCCGCTTTTTCCATGGTCGCAGAAAATACCTCGCCGTCCCTCTCGATCACGCTGCGCGTCTGGCGGCAGGCTGGCCCGGCCGCGGCGGGAAAGTTCGTCGATTACGCGGCGCGCGACCTCAGCCCGAACATGTCTTTTCTCGAGATGCTGGACGTGGTGAACGACCAGCTGACGGTGAAAGGCGAGGACCCGATCGCGTTTGCCCATGACTGCCGGGAGGGCATCTGCGGCACGTGCTCGTGCACGATCAATGGCAAGCCGCATGGCCCGGGCCGCGGGATTGCGACCTGTCAGCTCTACATGCGGAGCTTCCGCGACGGCGACGTCATCGTGGTCGAGCCGTTTCGCGCCCGCGCCTTCCCGGTGATCAAGGATCTGGTGACGGACCGGGAGGCGTTCGACACGATCCAGCAGGCGGGCGGATTCATCACCGCGCGCGCCGGTTCGGCGCCGGAAGCCAACGCGCTGCCGGTGCCAAAACCCGACGCCGACCTCGCGATGGATGCGGCGGTCTGCATCGGCTGCGGCGCGTGCGTGGCGGCCTGCAAGAATTCCAGCGCGATGTTATTCGTCGCGGCCAAGGTCGCGCACCTGGGGCTGATGCCGCAGGGCCAGGCGGAGCGCGATCGCCGGGTGCTGTCGATGGTGCACACGATGGACGAGCTGGGTTTCGGCAACTGCACGAATTATTACGAGTGCAGCGCGGCGTGCCCCAAATTGATCTCGCACGATTTTATTGCGCGGATGAATCGCGATTACCTGAAGGCGACGATCCGGAGCAGCTTCAAGCCCGAGTCGGCGGGCGCGAGTGGCGGGGCGGGTTGAGGGGAGCGGCCTTCGCGTCGGGGCGGGGGCCGCTTTTTTGCACCAGGAAAGCGGGCGCCGCCGCGGGATACCCGCGCGCGGCAATTCCTGCGGAAGCCGGAATCAGAACACCGACAGCGCCTTCGCGCTCTCGAGCAGAATCCACGCACCGCCGCCGGCGACCGAGAGCCGGAGCGCATTGCGCATCAGCTTGCGGCCGCGGAGCAGCGTGTCGTGGAAGTCTGAATCGAGGCCTTTGCGATTGGCCTCGGCCATGAAGCTCGCAAATCGCGGGTCGCGAAACCTGCCGCGCGGGTCGCGCCGGAGTCCGAAGCGGACAGCGGGACGATGGCAGAGGTTGAGCAGCACGCGGAGCACACGGTGGATTTCTGTTTTTGGGGTGGTTCTTTCAAGATGATTCCCGCTACCGTCGGCCTTTCACGCGATTTTATCGGCCTCCCATGCATCACTTCCATTACTCCGGCCACGATCTTCACTGCGAGTCGGTCGACCTCGCCGCCGTCGCCAAACTCTACGGCACGCCCACCTACGTCTACAGCGCCACGACGATGGAGGATAACTACCGCCGACTGCAGCGCGGGCTGACCGGTCTCGATGCCCAGTTGTGCTATGCG
Organism: Opitutaceae bacterium; assembly: GCA_046594805.1. Lineage (GTDB taxonomy): Bacteria > Verrucomicrobiota > Verrucomicrobiia > Opitutales > Opitutaceae > ER46. The sequence goes on from JBKJRG010000240.1 coordinate 3,519, forward strand.
ATGAAGGCCAATTCCAACTTGGCTGTCCTCAAGCACTTCTCGAATTTGGGCGCCGGCTTTGATTTGGTTTCCGGCGGGGAAATCCGCCGGGTCCTCAGCGCCGGAGGCAATGTGAAGGCGAGCGTTTTTGCCGGAGTGGGAAAAACGGAAGCGGAAATAAAGCTGGCGCTGGAGAACGGAATTTTTGCGTTCCACGTCGAAAGCGAGCCGGAGCTCGCCCGCATAAATCATGTCGCCGGCAAGCTCGGGGGGAAAGCACCCATCGCCATCCGGGTTAACCCTGATGTCGACGCCCACACCCACGCCAAAATCACCACGGGCAAGAGCGACAACAAGTTTGGGATTCCGCTCAAGTTCGCGATGGCCGCGTATGAGGCGGCGGCGAAATATCCGAATCTCACGCTCAAGGGCGTGCAGATGCACATCGGCTCGCAGCTGACGTCGGTTGCACCTTTCGTCGAGGCCGTCGAAAAAGTCGGGCCCTTCGCCGCAGAGCTGAAAGCGAAATTCGGCATCACTTATTTTTCGATCGGGGGCGGCATGGGCATTATCTACAAAGATGCGCTCGCGAGCGGTCAGCAGGCGTGGTGGGACGCGCAACCCGCGGGACAGCGGCCACTCACCCCGGAAACGTACGGACAGGCGTTGGTGCCGCTCCTGCAGCCGCTGGGCCTGAAGGTGCTGCTCGAACACGGGCGGTTCATGGTGGGCAACGCGGGCGTGCTGCTCGCGCGCGTGGAGCACCTGAAGCGTGGCGCTGGCAAGAATTTCCTGATCGTGGACGCGGCGATGAACGATCTGGTGCGACCGGCGATGTACGAGAGTTACCACGAAATCGTGCCGGTGCATCGCGATTCGTCCCGGCGGGCGCTGGTGGCCGATGTGGTGGGACCAATCTGCGAGAGCGGGGATTGCTTCGCCAAGGACCGGCAGCTGCAGGACGTCGGTGAAGGCGAGTTGATCGCGTTCATGAGCGCCGGCGCCTACGGCCACGCGATGGCCAGCCGTTACAACACCCGCGCGCTGCCCGCGGAAGTGCTGGTGAAGGGGAGCGCGTTCGAACTGGTCAATGCGCGCGAAACCTTCGAGCACATCATCGCCACGGAGAAGATCCCTGCATTCCTGAAGTAGCGCCGGCTGCCCAGCCGGCCCGATAACCTTCGATAAAATTGCCGGCTGGAAGCCGGCGTTACCTTTAGGAAAACTGATCCCATGAAGTTCCTCGTCATCGGCGCAGGCGCATGGGGCACGGCGTTCGCGCTGCACCTGGCGCGCGTCAACGCGGCGGCCACGCTGGTGCCGCGCCGCTCCGAGCAGGCGCGGGAGATGAGGGAGCGACGGGAGAACACCGATTACCTGCCGGGAATCGCGCTGCCGCCGTCGTTGATCATCACCCATGATCTGGCGGCGGCGGCGATCGACGCTGACGCGGTGTTTTTCGCGTGTCCCGCGCAGGCGTTGCGGGACACGAGCAAGCGCCTGCGGATCGCGTTGCCGCGCGCGGCGCGCATTTGTTTGGTGGCGAGCCTGGCCAAGGGCCTCGAGCTCGGCACGCATCGGCGACCCTCGGAAATCATCGCGGAGGAACTACGCGGACTATTGGCGGGATCGCTTACGGGCCCGACCCATGCGCTCGGGGTGGCGCGCGGGGATCCGTCCGCCATGGTGCTCGCGGCGCCGGGGGCAGACAGCAATGTGCGCGCGGTGCAGGCGGCGATCAGCGGGCCGACCCTGCGCGTCTACACGAGCGACGACCTGCCCGGGGTCGAATTTGGCGGGTGCTTGAAAAACACCTACGCCATCGCGGCCGGTTGCTGTGACGGGCTCCGGCTCGGGGACAACACAAAGGCCGCACTGCTCACGCGGGCGCTCTCGGAAATGGTCCGGGTGGGCTTGGCGCTGGGCGCGAAGCCGGAGACATTCTACGGCCTGAGCGGGTTCGGCGACCTGGTGGCCACCTGCTATGGCTCGTGGAGCCGCAACCGGGAATTTGGCCAGCGGATTGGCGAGGGGCGCAACGCCGCTGAGTTGTTCTCGAACCGCAAGACGGTCGTCGAGGGGTACAAGACAACCCAGGCGTTCGCCAGCCTCTGCGCGAGTCGCGGCATTGATGCCCCCATCCTCCGCGAAGTGCATGCGATCCTGGCGGAGGGGAAAAAGCCGGCGGCAGCGCTGGCGGCGTTGATGACGCGCGAGCTGAAGCCGGAGTCGCCGGGGTAGTGATAAGCGGACGATTCCTGCGAATTTTCGGTCGGCGAAGCCGGCGGCAGCCCTCGGTATCCTAATGCCCCGCGCCGGCGTGCTCCTGGATGTATTCCTGCTTCAGCCCCAGTTTTTCGGGGGCGTGCAGCACGAGCATCTTCATGCGCACGTCGCCCGGCACCTGGGCCGCGGTCGCTTTCGACACCACGACCATCAGGATAATCGCGAGCGGCACCGACCAGATCGCGGGTTGCTCGCAGAGGATGCGCAAGAGCGGATGCTGGGCCCAGAAGCCGTTGAGTGGGGCGAAACCGGCGAAGATTTTCCCCATGGGTCCCTTGTCGAGGGCGAGCGTGCTCGCGTTGGTCAAAGCGGCGGCCACCAACGCGCACAGGCCGCCGGTGAGCATGCCCACGGCGGCGCCTTTCATCGTCATCCCGCGCCACCATACGCTCATGAAGAGGAGGGGGAAGTAACTTGCCGCCGCGATCGCGAAAGCCTGGCCAACCATGAAGTTGATTTCCAGCGGCTCGACGAAGCAGCCCAGCACTACGGCCACGGCACCGATGATGACGGCCGCGTACTTGAAGGCGGTCAGCCGCTCCGCCGCAGTCGCCTGCGGCCGCAGCATCCGGCCGTAGACATCATGGGCCAGCGCGCCCGTCATCGAAACCAGGAGCCCGCTGAACGTGCTCATGAACGCGGCAAACGCGCCGGCACAAGTGATGCCGCTGAGGATCGAGCCGAGCACGCCGTATTTTTCGGCCAGCAGCGTGGGCAATTTCAAAACGACCTGGTCGGTGCCCTTGATCCCGGCCAGCCCGGTGTAGAGCTCGGGCATGAGGTTGCGCCCGATCACCCCGAAGATGGGGGGAAAGACGTAGAAGACGCCGATGAGAATCATCACCCACATCGTCGTGCGCTTGGCGGCGACGCCATCGGGATTGGTGTAGAAGCGGACCAGGATATGCGGCAGCCCCGCAGTGCCGCACACCAGCGCGATGATCAGGGAATATGTATAGAGGAGCGAATAGGGCTTCTGATGCTTTTCGAGGAAGTCCGCCCGTTGTTCGGGAGGGAGCGCGGCGGCTGCGGCGCCGACGGCCTTGGTGGTTAACGGGCCGAACGGAGAGACCCAAGCCGCATCCTTCGGCGCCTTTTCGACCAGGGGCTGGCGCTCCACCTGACTGACCGTGGCAATTCCGCCCGGCGAGGGGATGTTGGCCTCCACATGCCGGTTGTAGAAACCGAAGACGGCCATCAGCACGAAAACCGGCACGCTGATCGCGAACATCTTGGCCCAATACTGGAAGGCCTGTACCAGCGTGATCCCCTTCATGCCGCCCAACGCAACGTTGAGCGTGATGACCGCGCCCACCATGACCACCCCCGCCCAGTAGGGCATGCCCGGGAATATGTAGGCCAGCGTGACGCCGGCGCCCTTCATCTGCGGCATGGTATAGAAGAAGCCGATGAAGAGAACGAAACAGACGGCAATCTTGCGGAAGATCGGCGAGTCGTAGCGACCCTCGGCGAAATCGGGGATGGTGTAAGCGCCAAAACGCCGGAGCGGCCCCGCGATGAACAGGAGCAGGAACAGGTAGCCACAGGCATAACAAACCGGATACCACAGCGCGTCGTACCCGCTCGACATCACCATGCCGGCCACGCCCATGAACGAGGCGGCGGAAAGGTACTCGCCGGAAATCGCCGAGGCGTTCCAGCCGACCGACACGGAGCGGCCGGCCACGAAAAAGTCACTGGCGGTGCGCGAGGATTTCGCGGACCGGATGCCCATCCCGATGGTCACCGCCACGGTCACAAACGAAAACGCGAAGATCCAGGGGTCGACGCCCCCCAGCAGGGCCAGGATTGGCGTCATCGTTTGCCCTCCTGCTGGCGCTTCACGTCGGCGACTTCCTCGTCTTCCAGCGCGATGGAGCGCCGGATGAATGCCCAGGATATCACCCAGACGAAGGGAAAGAACAGTACGCCCAGTACCAGCCAGCTCAGGGTGAAACCGGCAACCCGCGTCGCCATCAGGGACGGCGCGAAATAATTCAGGAGCGGCATGCCCAGCAGCGCGACGAGGAAGGTGGCGGCGCAGGAGACCGAAAGTCGGAGCTGGCGGCGCATGAGTGTGCGCAGAAACGCTTCGCTGTGCACGGCGTCGTCCGGGGATGGAGGGGGAAGGGGCATGCGGGCCAGAGAGATGGCGCCTCGCTCCGCCATGCGCAAGCTCGGGAAGATTCGGGGCGACTCCAGGGGCGGAAACCTTTGGGGTAGGGACGCGCGGCCCGCACGCAGTCTTGCGCTTCGCCGGCGCACACGTTGCGTTAGCGCTGCCATGCGTTCCCCTTTCGTAATTCCTGCCCTGCTTGCACTGACCGCCCTCTTCGCGGGCTGCCGCCAGAAGGAAGTCGCGGCCTATCGCGTGCCCAAGGAAAAGGCGGCGCCCGCGCATTTCGAGGGCGACGGCCATGACCACGGTTCAACCAAAGTTTCCGCTCCCGCCGCGGCCACCCCGACAACGCCGCCGCCGCCCGCCAGCGGGGGCGCGATGGCGGCCACGGCGGTTCCCACCGCGGGCGGCGCCAGCCTCGCCTGGACCGCACCCGCGCACTGGCAGTCCAAGCCCGCGTCCGCGATGCGCAAAGGAACGTACATCGTGCCAGGCGCCGGCGGAGCAACCGCGGAGCTTTCCATCACGGCTTTTCCCGGCGACGTCGGGGGCGAGGTGGCCAACGTCAACCGGTGGCGCGGGCAGATCCAACTCGCCCCCATGACCGACAAGGAAATCGCCGGCGCGATTGTACGCCTCGAACAGCACGGGCTTAAAATCGGTGTGATCGAAATGACGAACCCGGCGGCGGCGACGCCGACGCGCGTGCTCGGTGCGTTTGTGCCGTACGCCGGCTCGACCTGGTTTTTCAAATTCAGCGGCCCGGACGGCCTGGTCGCCGCGGAAAAAGCCGCATTCATCGAATTCGTCAAGAGCGTGCGCGCTGCCGCCGCGCCCTAGCTCACGCAAAGCCGCGAGCACGCGAAAAAAAAC
>JBKJRG010000216.1:0-2839 GCA_046594805.1 Opitutaceae bacterium
ACGATGACACGCCGCACAGTGCGTGGCAAAGAGCGGCGCACCCCGCGCCGCATCGACCTTGAGCGCCGCGCTCGCGCCAATCCGCTGCGCAATCAGCGCATCGATCCGCACATCCTCGGACGGCAGGCTCGCCGTCAGGGCCGCCGCGCGCTCGCGGATCGCGGCGGGGCGTTTTTCCAATGCCAGCGCGACATGGCGATGCCGCAGCAGCGCCGGGCGCAGCCGGCCGGCGGCAGCGAGCTCCACCAGCTCCCCTGCCCCGGCGTCACTCCTGGCCAGCGCCAAAGCGATCGCGAGGGCGAGGTCAGCCGAGGCTTCGGTCAGCGCAGCGGCCAGCGCGGCTCGTGCGGCGGGACTGGGATTGGCCGTGCCGAGCAGCTCGGCCGCGACGCGGCGCAAGGCGTTTGATCCTGCGCCCGCGATCACCTCGATCCGGGTTTGCTCTGACGTAACCTCGTCCGGCTCGAGCGCACGCAGCGCGGCGATGCGGACGTTTTCACGACCGCCGGAGTCGAGGGCAATTCGGCGCAGCGGCGCGGATTTTTCGGACCAGGCGAGCGGTTTGACGGCGTTGACGGCTCGCAACACCAGACCCGGTTCCCTCTCCCCCAACGCGGCGACCAGCGCCCGGCGCATCCAGCGATCTATTTCCGGAGGCAGCGTGCGATCGGCTTTGGCCGCCACGGTGGCGAGTCCTTCCGCCAGCGCCACCCGCTGCGTGACCGGCGCGCGGGTGAGGGAATCCAAGAGCGGCACCACCTGCGCAAATTGATCTGCGGGCAAGTGCAGCACGGCGTGACGGGCGAACTCGCCCGCCCGGGTGCCAGCAAACTTTGTCTGCGTCAGATGCCCGATCAAAAACTCCGCCGCGGCGGCAGTCGGCACCGCCAGGCAAACATCGGCGACTCGATCCGCGACCACGGTATTCGCCTCGCCCCAGCCGCGCAGCGTTGGCGCATCGGCCGTGAGCGCGCTCGCTTTCAATGCGAGCCGAAGGGCGTACATCAACTCGGGGTCGGATTCAGGCGCGCGTGCGAGGGTCGCCAAAATCAGGTTGGGCTGCCACGGGCGCGGCTGACGGCGGAAAATTTCTGCCGCCACGCGCGCGGCGTATTCGGGCGCGGGCGGCGCGAGGAGTTCCTTGAAGAGTGCCTCCGAGTCCGGCGGCAGATCCACCCGCGTGGCGAGCACCCGCAGCGCCGCAATCGCCCCATCGCTGCCCGGGCGGCGCAGGGCCTCGCGCAGCAGCGCGGGGTCGAGCCGTCCCAGCCGCTCGAGCACCATGAACAGGCTCAACGCCATTGTCTCGTCGGCTGCCGGATCTGCGCCCACGATCAAGCGCCGCGCTGCTGTGTTCAGCATTGGCACGGTGCTGGCGCCATCCGGCCGCGCGATGAGCTCGGCCACCGCCAGCGAACGCACCACGAGGTTCGGATCGCCCAGGCGGGCGACCAACGCCGCGGAATTTTCACGCGCGAGGTTCGGTAAAGCCGGCACCGCGACCGAGCCGTCGAGTCCGCGCCAGACGACCCGCCAGAGCCGGCCGTGAGAACTGTCGCGCGCGGGATGCGTCAACGGCACTTCATAGTGACCGATGATCGGATTGTAGAAATCGGCCACCCAGAGCGCACCATCGGGCCCGAGCTTGACCTGCACCGGGCGAAACGCCGGATCGTCCGAGGTGAGAAAATCAGCCTGCCGGAGGGCTTGCGGCGACGACCCGCGCCAGTCGAGCCGCGCGCGATTGATCCGGCGGGTGACCGGGTTGCCGTTGAACAGGCTGCCGTGGTATTCGCGCGGAAAATGGGCTGCCGAATAATGCGCGATGCCCGCAATCGCGCTCGAGCCGTGATCGTCGAGCGTGATCGTCGGCGCAAACCCGAGTCCGTCGTGCTCGCGGCTGATGCCCTCATAGTAGCCGCCGGGAATGAGCAGGTAGACCGGCTTGGAGTGCGAGTCGGCGGTGTAGATGTCGCCGCGCGCGTCGAACGCCAGTCCGAACGGATTGGTCTGGCCGTGGACAAAGAGCTCAAAGCGCGAGCCGTCCGGGCGAAAACGATAGGTGTTCCCGCTTTGCAGCTTAACCGTGCGCCCCATGCGGTCACTCACCTCGCTCGGGTTGGAAAAACCATGCGTGCCGTAAACCCAGCCGTCGAGCCAGAGCCAGTAATTCGACGACATCCCATGCGTATCCTTAAACCCGAAGCCATCGTAGAGCTTCTCGCGCACATCCGCGCGGCCGTCGCCGTCGGAATCCGTTAGGCGCCAGATCGCGGGAATGGAATACACCAGCACGGTGTCGCCCTTCGCTCCCGGCGCGCGCGGCAGCGGCAGGAGGCCGATGGGAATATTCAATCCGTCGGCAAACACCGTCACTTTGCCCGCGCGTCCGTCCGGGCCGAAATCCGAGAGTACGCGCACCGTGTCGAGTCCCTGCTCCGGCGGCGCCGGCGGCGCGGCCGCCGCCCGAAACGCGACGGGATTGTCGTCCCAGTTCTTGTCGAATCCGGCGATCGGCTCGCCGACGGCGTCGCGGCGCGCCGGCCAGGGATAGAGCTGGGAACCCGTGACCCACACCCGACCCATCGCATCGAAGGCGATGTTCATCGGTTTCTGAATCGCCGGCTCCGCGGCCACGAGTTGAACCTCGAACCCAGGCGGAACGTGGAAAAGCGCCCGTTGCTCCGTCGGGGTGAGCATCCGCGTGTCGAAGACATCGCCCCGCTGGGCGAAGGATTCCACGCTCATTACCAGGAAGCTCAGTACAGCGAGCAACGCCGTGTTCCACCCGGTCGAAGTAGCGCAGGCATCCCGCCTGCCCCGGTGCAGGCGGGACGCC
>JBKJRG010000152.1:0-7668 GCA_046594805.1 Opitutaceae bacterium
CGCGCACGATGAGGTCGATTTTCACGCCCGCCTGCGACGCCGCGTAGAGATTCTCGATCGTCACCGGGTCCACGAGCTTGTTCATCTTGGCGATGATGCGCGCCGGCTTACCCGCGACCGCGTTCGCGGTCTCGGCCGCGATTAGCTCTTGGAGGCGCGGGTGCAGGTTGAACGGCGCCACCAGCAGGTGCTTGAAGTCCGGCGTGCGGCCCAGGCCGGTCAGGGTGTTGAACAGCTGCGCCACCTCCGCACCGAGATGCTCGCGGCAGGTCAGCAGGCTGAAGTCGGTGTAGAGCCGGGCGGTCTTGGGATTGTAGTTGCCGGTCCCGAGATGAATGTAGCGGCGCAACTCCCCGCCCTCGCGGCGCACGACGAGGCAGCACTTGCAATGCGTCTTGTGGCCGACGAGCCCGTAAACGACATGCACGCCCGCCTCTTCGAGCTCGCGAGCCCACTTGATGTTGTTCGCCTCGTCGAACCGCGCCATCAATTCCACCAGCGCCGTGACCTGCTTCCCCGCCATCGACGCATCAATGAGCGCCCGCACGATCGGTGAATCGCCACTCGTGCGGTAGAGCGTCTGCTTGATCGCGAGGACTTCCGGGTCGCGGGCCGCGGCCTCGACCAATTCGACCACGGGGGCGAAGGAGTCGTAGGGATGGTGCAGGAGCACGTCGCGCTCGCGGATGGCGTCGAAGACATTCTTGTGCAGCGCCAGCGCCGGCCAGTCTGCCGGCGTGAACGGCGGGTATTTGAGCTCCGGCCGATCGATCAGGTCATAAAGGCTCATCAAGCGGAGCAGGTTCAACGGGCCCTGCAACCGGAAGGCCTCGGCCGCGGCGATCCCCAGGTGACCACAGAGGACAGTCACCAGCTCCTCGTCGGCGCCTTCCTCGATCTCGAGCCGGACGGCGGCACCGCGCCGGAGATTCCGCAATTCCTCCTCGATTTTTTTCAGCAGGTTCTCCGCTTCCTCCTCGTCGATGTAGAGATCGCCGTTGCGCGTGACGCGAAAGGCGTGGGCTCCCTTCACCTTGTAACCGGGAAACAGCGTGCCGGCGCAGGCCTTGATGATTTCGCTCAGGAAAATATGCCGGAGCGGCCCGTCGGGCTCCGGCGCGATTTGCACGATGCGCGGGAGGCTGCGCGGGACCGGCACCACGACCATCAGCTTTTCCGGCTCCGGCGTTTCCGGATGCTCGAGTGCGACCAGCACGTTCAGCGTCTTGTTGCCGAGGAGCGGAAACGGATGAGCCTGATCGACCGCGAGCGGTGACAGCACCGGAAAAACCTGGGTATCAAAATAACTGCGCACCCAAGCCGTCTCTGCCGCGTCGAGCTGGGCCGCGGCGCAGAAGTGGATCTTCTGTTCTGCCAGCGCTGGAACCAACTCGTTGCGCCAGCAGGCGTATTGGTCGGCGACGAGCCCGTTGACCTCCCGGCCAATCCGCCGCAACTGCTCCCGTGGCGTCAATCCATCGATGCTGAGCAGGCCTGCCTCCGAGTCCGCCTGCTGCATCAAACCGGCGACGCGAATCTCGAAAAACTCGTCCAGGTTCGAACTGACAATGGCCAGAAATTTGACCCGCTCCAGCAACGGATTGGACACGTTGCGCGCCTGTTCGAGCACGCGGCGATTGAACGCTAGCCAGCTTTGCTCGCGATTGCCATACGGGTATTTACCCTCGGGTGAGGGCGGCTGAGCCGGGGCTGCCGGGGCGGCGATGTGGGCTCGGCGCTTGGGTCGGGTGACCTTGGACAAAGTGGGCATGACGGTCAGGCACGGCGTGGCGGCAGACGAGCCGATACGCACAGTGTCACTCAATTGTCACTCAGCCAGGGCTGCGGTGCAAGTAGGGCCCGCACCCCGCAGCACTCCCCTCCCGGTCGCGGCCTCACAATTCCGCAGGCTTCTTTTGCCGCTCGATGATCGCCAGGAGCAGATCGCTCTTGGCCAGGCTGCCCCGGAGCGTGCCGTCGCGTTCGACGACCGGCAGGCGCTCGGCCACGATCCCCAGGAAACCGGCGAGCGCATCGGTGAGCGGCTGGTCGGGCGCCACCCGCGGGAAATCCTCGCGCACGATGTCGCGCGCGATCACCAGTTCGGCGAGGTCGGGCTCGCCGAGATAGGGCTTGATGTCGTGCAGCGACACCACGCCGAGGAATTTTCCCGCGTCGTCCACCACGTAGAGGTTGTTGACCCGGACATTGAGGAACATGCGGGCGATGTCGGCGAAATGCGCCGTGGGCGTCACGACCGGCGGGTTGGTGCGCATCATGTCCGCGACGCGCGCGTCCATCAGCATCGGATCCGGCACCGCCGCCGATTTGCGCCGCAGCGCCTCGCTATAGAGCGACGATCCCTCGAGGCTTTTGGAGGTGTAGTACGCCAGCACGCTGCACAGCATTAGTGGCAGGATGATGTCGTAGCTCAGCGTCATTTCGAACAGCATGATGACCGCCATCACCGGTGCGTGGCTGGCCGCCGAGAGGAACGCCCCCATGCCGACGAGCGCAAACGCGCGCGGATCGTGGGCCGCGGCCGGCCAAATCTGGTGCATCAGCGTGCCAAAGAGAAAACCGGAGCCCGCCCCCATGAAAAGCGACGGGGTAAACACACCGCCGGGCGCGCCCGACCCGAAGGACGCCATCGTCGCGAGCCACTTGCACGCGAGGATTCCGAGCACCGGGAGCCACACCACCTTCAAGTCGGTCGCGGCCATGAACGTGGCGCCGACGGGATGTTTTCCGCCAATGACGTTCCCGTTGAGAATATCGACGATGACCGAATAACCGTTGCCGCACACCTCCGGGACGTTGATCGCAATCACGCCGACGACGAAGCCGCCGAGGCCGAGCCGGGCGACGATGGGCAGCTTGAGCGCGACGAAAAAATTTTCCGCGTGCTTGAGCGAGCGCAGGAAAAGCGGAGCCAGCGCACCCGCCATGAATCCAAGCACGACGTACGGGATCATCTCCCACGCGGAGTTGAGATGGAAAGCGGGGACCTTGTAGAGGACATGGGCCGCGGTGAGCACGCGGACGGTCAGCGTCGCCACCACGGCAGAGACGACGAGCGGGCCCAGGCTTTCCATCGCAATCGTGCCGAGGATGATTTCGGCCACGAAGAACGACCCGGCAATGGGCGCATTGTACGCCGAGGCGATGCCGGCAGCGGCGCCGCAGGCGACCAGCAGCCGCAGTTGGGGAGGCGAGAAACGGCGCCACCGCCCGATGAAGGAAGCCAGGACCGCGGCGAGTTGCACCATCGGGCCCTCGCGCCCGATCGAGCCGCCGGAGCCAATGGAGAAAAGCGCCGCGCTGGATTTGACGAGACTGGCGCGGATCGGCAGGTGGCCGTTGCCAATGACAATCGCCTCCATGTAATCGGTGGAGCTCTGCGAACGCGTCAGCCGGGGACCAAACCTCAGGATGAGCCCCGCGGCCACGCCCCCGAGGGTCGGGACCAGCAAGACGCCCCACCACGGCAGCAACTTCATCGATTCGACGATCCCGAGACTCGATTTGCCGAACCAATCGTAGATGTTCTCCGTCAGGGCAGAAAACAGGATGCAGGCGAGGGAACCCAGGAAGCCCGCGACCGCCGCCCACAGCAGCGTGACCTGCCACTCGGTGGGCTGCAGCTTTTCTTGAATCCAGACCCGCCAGCGCAGCAGCCGCAGCAGGCGGCGCATCAGCACCTTCGCGGGCGCGCGGATCACCTTCATCGCCGCGCGGCCACGCCGCTCGACAACACCGAGCGAAACCCGGCCACATCGACGGCAGCGAAAAGCCCCGCCCGAGTCGTCGGCTGCCGCAACACGCGCGCCAAGGCTGCCACCGCCTGCAGGTAACCGGTCATCGCGTCTCGTGGCGTTCCGATCAAGAAAACCAGCCGGACCGACGGATGATCCGCGTCGAAGGAAATATCCTCATCGGAACGCCCGACCGCCAGGACCATCCGTGAAACGGAGTCGCTCCGCGCATGCGGCAATGCGACATCGCTCGCGATGCACACCGGCGCCACGACCATCCGATCCAGTACCCCGGCGAGCAGCCGCGGCGGGTCGATGATGGCGTCACAGCCAAAAATGAGCCGCTGGTGCAGAGCCCGGACCGCTTCCCTCCCCGTCCCTCCATGGAGATCGAGCATGACGACATCAGGCTCCGCAATGAACTGGGTCGGCGATGTCACGACACGCGCAGCCTAGGACGGGCGCGGGGATTAACAAGTCCGGGTCAGGGAAATAATTTATGGCCCGGCGGTGTAATCCGGACCGCGGCACGACGGTACGAAAGAGCGCCGGGCGACTTGCAGGGGCCGGAATTCTTTTCCAGCCTTTGCGGCCATGAGCGCCAAACCGGGCAAGAAAAGCGCGAGCAAAACCACTCCGGCGGCGGGGGGGCCCGGCCGGCCACCCCGGTCATGGCAACGATGGGCGCCGGAGACGCCTCGACCGTCGGCGGAGTGTCACCGGCCCCGGTGGCCTGGATTGATTCCACCGACCCGCGCCGGCGGATGATGGGCAAGCTCGTCCTCGCCGGCGTTTGGATCTATGTCGCGGCACTCTGGCTCCTGGCGCTCGACCAGACGTTCAATTGGGGAATCTTCGGCCCGAAGATCCCGCCCATGCCGTGAAGCGACGCGCGTCCTGCTGTGAGTGGGTCTATTTAAACCGGAAACCGGAGACCGGAAACCCAGCGGGAAGCCCCGTGCGGTCAACTCTCGCGGGTAATCGCGGGGTCCGGCATCCGGTGTAGGGGCGTCGCTGGTCGACGCCCGCGGTTTTCCCGGGCGTCGTCAAGCGACGCCCCTACAATTTCAATCGAGCGTGTACGGTTCCTGCGGCTCGTCCTGCTCGGTCATGGTCGTGAGCGCGACCAGGCTCTTCAGCGAAGTGAAATGCTGGCTCAGATCGAAATCGCCCCCGAGGCCGCCGATCAGCTTGTCGAACAAATCCTTTTTCGACGCCTTCAACGCCTGGATGCGTTCCTCGATCGTGCCGGCGGTCACCATTCGGTACACGAACACCGTGTTGGTCTGGCCGATGCGATGCACCCGGTCCACGGCCTGCGCCTCGACCGCGGGATTCCACCAGGGGTCGAGCAGGAAAACGTAATCGGCCGCGTGCAGGGTGATGCCGGTGCCGGCGGCTTTGAGCGACACGAGCATCGCAGCCGCGCCCTGCGCCTGCTGGAAAGAGTGCACGGGCTTCTGGCGATCGAGCGTCATCCCCGTCAGTTCGAAACGCGCGAGGTCGGGGAAATGCTTCGCCAGCGCCTCGCGCACCCGGTCGAGCAGCATCACGAACTGCGAAAAGATCACGACCTTGTGGCCGTTGCCGACCACTTCGGTCAGCTTTTCCACCAGCAGGTTAATCTTGCCCGAGTCGGTCAGCGGCGCATTGAGCCACGGCAGCATGTCCGGATCGCAGCAGGTCTGGCGCAGCCGCGTGAGCAGCGCGAGGAAACCGAAGGATTTTTCGCGCATGGCGGTGCTGACGTCGTCGCCGAGCCGCTCCAACCCCTCGCTGCAGATGCGGGCGTATTCGGCGCGCTGCACATCCGTGAGCGGGCAGATGAGATCCATCTCCACCTTGGGCGGCAGTTCCTTGGCGACCTCGTTCTTGGTGCGCCGGAGAATGAACGGCGCCAGTTGCGCGCGCAGCCGGGTGAGGGTGCCCGCGCGATCCGCATTGAGGGCGGACTCGAACGCCGTGCGCGAACCGAGCAGGCCGGGCAGGAGAAAACGAAAAATGCTCCAGAGATCGAGCTGGCGGTTCTCCAGGGGCGTGCCGGTGAGCACGACGCGATGATGCGCCCGCACCGCGAAACACGTCTGGGTGATCTTCGCGTCGGGATTCTTGATGAACTGGCCCTCATCGAGCACGGCGTAGCCAAACTCGACGCCACTGAGCAGGGACCGGTGCTTGCGCAACTGCGTGTAGCTCGCGAGCCAGATGACCGGGTCGGTGCGCTGCGTGAAATCATGCCCGGTCTTGAGCACGTCGACGGCGAGCGACGGAAAGAACTTCGCGATTTCCTCCCGCCAGACTGGAACCACGCTCGCGGGGCAGACGATCAGCGTCGGCTTGCCTTCCAGCGGCCGGGCAAAAAGGAGCGACAGCACCTGCAGCGTTTTGCCGAGGCCCATCTCGTCCGCCAGCAACCCATGGCAACCGACATCACAAAGGTGATGCATCCACTCGACACCGCGCCGCTGATAGGGGCGAAGCAGTTCCAGGAGCGCGGGCGGGGCCGGAGGAGGGGCGAGCACGGCCTGGCGCCATGCCTCGATTTCCGGTGATAGCGTCAACTGCAGGCGCGCATCGCTGAACAGCGAGAAAATAAGATAAGGCGAAACCGCCCCTTCGATGGCTCCCGCGACCTGCGTTTCCTCGACGTTCTTTCGCCAGGCGCTGAAGGTGTCCCACTTGTCCGCCGGCAGGGCCACAATGCCGAGATTGGGCAGGATGACCGGCTGGCCGCCGCGTTTCAGCAGCGCGTTCACTTCCGAATCCGTGAGCATCCGCTCCCCCGCGCGGAAAATCCAACGCAGGTTGAGCGCCGTCGTGTCGGCTCCACTGCGCACTGCGCCACCTTCCGGCGGGGCGGCGCGCTCGGCCACGGCCTCGATTTCAACCAGCCGCGTGCCCTTGAGCAGATTGGCCGACCGATCATCGAGCTCGATCGTGAAAAGCCGGCGCCAGGCGGGCAGGACGGTCTTGAGGAAATTCGGAATCTCCACGAGCGACTCCATGATGTACGCCCCCGTGTCCTGGTTATAGTGGAAGTGCGCCTTCCGGGCATACGCGGCCAGCCCGATCAGCTTGGCGCGTTCGCCGGAAGAAACGTGGCCGCCGGCATTCGCATCCGGACCGAGCGCGGCGTGGCGGGTCTTCTTGTCGGCGTCGAGCCAGGTCGCCTGAAAGGTAAGCCCGATGGTGCGCGTCTTGAAGACCAGGACCAGAGTGCGGGAAGGTCCGTGAGCTGCGCCGGCTGTGGTGCCAGTGGCGCCCGCGCCCGCGGTGGGGCTGTGGCCATTCCCATTGCTGGTGGAGGCTTTCGCCGCCCCCTGGCCGAAACCGTTCGAGTGCGGCGGATGGCCGTTCCCGCTCGCAATCTTCGGCGGCTCACCCGGCAGCGGAGAGATTTCATCCGCGACCAATTCCTCAATCTCGTGCAGGCCCGCGACGGCGAGTGCGTGGGCGATTTCGAGATCGGTCGAAGAGCTGCGGACGCTAAGGCCTTCAACGGTCCACTCGATCACCGCGTACTCGTCCTTCTTGTCGACCCGGCGATGCACGATCGCGTCGCGATCGGTCAATTCGAGTTCCCGTACTTCCCCATCGACGTAAATCTGGCGCCCTTGGTCCAATTGGGTGGAGGTAAACGCCCCCGCCCAGTCGTTCTCCAGCTTGCTGAACCAGAATTCGAGCGAGTGGGGAGTGTAGACGCGTTTCGGTCCGTGCGACTGCATCAACGTAAAAGAGGAGACCGTAGAATCCGGGAAGGCTGGTGCAACCACGAATTTTGTCGCTTGGGGTGAGTAGCATGGTCTTTCGTTTTGGCTGTTCAAACGCCTTTACCGTAGGTCAGCGCGCTTGCGCGCGCCAAACCGCGCTCGCAAGCGAGCTGGCCTACATTTACGCGGCCAAAACGAAAGAC
>JBKJRG010000246.1:0-5329 GCA_046594805.1 Opitutaceae bacterium
GTCAGCGGCGCCGTGTCGCTGCCGGTCGATGCGCTAAGCGGCCTGCTCTTCGCGCCCGAAGACCCCGCGGCGGACGCGGAGCACCGGCACTTCGCGACGTTGCTGGAAGCGATCCATCGCCAGCGCGAATTGCGCATCGTTTATCAGAAACCGAAAGCGGGCACGGCCGCCGGGACGCGCACGATTCACCCGCTGCACCTCGCCTTTCTCGACCACCGCTGGATGCTGGTCGCGCACGACGTCACGCATCACGCCCGCCGCCATTTTCTGCTGGCCCGCATTCGCGATGCGAGCGCAACGGGAGCCCGCTTTACGTCACCTGCGGGCTTAAAAACAGAGATCGATCAAACGCTCCGCCATACGCTGGGCCGTTTTGTCGGCGAACGGGAGCAGGAGATCCGCCTGCTCGTCGACGCCGAGGTTGCTCCCTATCTGCGCGAGCGCCCGTGGCACGCGTCGCAAAAAATCATCGAGCGTCCCGCTGGCGGAATCGAAGTCACATTCCGGTTGAATCATCTCAACGACATCGAGCGCCGGATCCTCGCCTGCGGCGCTCACGCCGAAGTGCTCTCGCCGCTGGAGCTGCGCGCCCGAATCCGCACTGCCGCCGCCGCAATGCTCGCCCGCCACGTGTAGGGTCGCCGCTCGCTGGCCGCGCCGTAGCCTTGGCGAAGCCGGGCCGGCGGTCCGTTTCTCCGGCCTCCATTCTTTTTTCAAAAACTTATTCACAGTGACACTCGGCGTCCCACCGCGCGCGCTAAGCTGCCGCCCGTGCTCCGCGATGCGCCGTTCATCTCAATTCCCTTCAACTGCAACTCTCCTGCGCCAGCGCTACCGGAGTCCCGGTAGTGAAGCAGGTGGCCAAGCGCTGATTCGAGACGCAGAACTTATCTCTTCCCGCTTCACCCGCCTCCCCGCGGCAGTGACGCGGCGAAGCCATCCTGAAATCACGCGTATCGGCCCCCGTTCACCCCGGGCTGAAGAAACCATGACAGCCCTGTTCGCCCCGAGCCCAATGTCCTTTCCCATCCACTCATCCCACGTGGAGATGCATTTGAAGATCGGCGACGTCTTCCGGCAACGAAATGGCGACCGCCATGATCGAGGGAACCTTGTGTTGGCAAAGCCCGGCATTAGCCGAGTCGCACTTCTGTCACGGCAAAGATTCGCGCAGTTCGCGCGACAATTCCCCGTCGTCAAACGGCCGTCGCACCTGCCGGGCTTTCAGCAGCCTCTCGAACTCCCGCCGCCCGAGGCCGGCAAACTCCATCGCCTTGCCGATGGGCAGGGCGCCGCGGGCATAAAGCACCGCCGCGAGATCCCTCCGCAATTCCGCGCGCAACTCATCTGGCGGAAGATGCATCTCGGCGACGGCAGCATCAGGAATTTCAAGCATCATGGACGTGCAGGGAAAGGTAGTGAACATCGGGCCGACGGCAAGGTTTCAACGGAGCCGCGCTCTGGGGAGCGCGGTGCGACTGCTCTGACTGCGCTGACCAAGTCGAGCCGCCCAATCGACGAAAGCGCAATCGGTGGAGAGGTATTGGCCGAGCAAACGGGCATGGGGCTGGTGAATCAGGCATGGACAATATCGGCAATGCTTGGACCGTCATCTATTTGATCCGTAGGTGACCATTACGTCTGCGACCTGCTCGAGCATGCACTCCACCTTTGACGCTTTTTTTCGAGCCGCCACCGCCACTGAACCCGATCCGAAAGGCAACGCACCCTACGACTATCAAGCCCGGCTTGCCGGCGGCCTCGATGCAAAAGCCGACTGGCCGGAGACGCTGACCACCGGCAACTGATCCACCTTTCGACATGCAACCGTTGTCCTTCCCATCTGTTTTCGAGGATCTTACCGGGAATGCGCCCTTCCCGTGGCAATCCGCGCTCTACGAACGGTTCGCCGTCAACGATTTTCCTTCCACAGCCAGCATCCCCACTGGTCTTGGAAAAACCTCAATCATTGCGGTCTGGCTTATCGCCCTCGCTCAGCATCCCGACCGCGTGCCTCGGCGACTCGTCTACGTCGTCAACCGCCGCACCGTCGTTGACCAGACCACCGCCGAGGTCGAACGGCTCCGCAATGCGCTCACGAATCCGGAACTCGCCGAAGTCCGCAACGCGCTCGCGTCATTGTGCGCACTGCCGCTGCCGACACCCGATGCGCCGCCGCTGGCCATCAGCACCCTACGCGGGCAGTTCGCCGACAACGGCGAGTGGTGCGCGGACCCGAGCCGACCTGCCGTCATCGCCGGCACGGTGGACATGATTGGCAGCGGACTGCTGTTCAGCCGCTACACGCGCGGCTTCAAAACGCGCCCGCTCCACGCAGGCTTCCTCGCGCAAGACGTGCTGCTCGTCCACGACGAAGCGCACCTCGAACCGTCCTTCCAAGAACTGCTCGAAAGCATCGTCGCCACGCAGGATGCCGCCGGCGACCTGCGCAAACTGCGCATCATCGAACTCACCGCGACCAGCCGCGCCGCGAACGCAAACGGCGCGCCGCCATTCACACTCACAGACGCTGATCACAAAAACGAAACCGTCTATGAGCGCTTCAACGCCGTCAAACGGCTCTCGTCCCTCCCTGTCACCAAGATTGAAAACGGAAAAGACAAGGCAAACGACGGAACTGTTCGCGACAAAATCATCGAACTGGCCTTGGCCAAAACAGACAGCCATCGCGCCATTCTGATTTTTGTTCGGTCGGTGGAAGCCGCTGTAAAAATCAAAGACGAACTCACCAAAAAGAACTGTGCTGTCGCCACGCTCACCGGCACAATGCGCGGCAAGGAGCGCGACGAGCTCGTCTCCAAAAATTCCGTCTTCCAGCGCTTCCTGTCCGAGAAAGATCGTGCCGACGGCGTCACACCCGCAACCGGCACCGTTTTCCTGGTCGCCACCAGCGCGGGCGAAGTAGGTGTCAACATTTCCGCCGACGATCTCGTTTGCGATCTCTCCACTTATGAAAGCATGGCGCAACGTTTCGGGCGCGTGAACCGCTTCGGCGAGCGCGACGACAGCAGTATCGCCATTGTCTATCGCGAGAACCTGCAAACCAACTACGACGAAGGGCTGGAAAAAGCGAACTCCGCGAAGAAAGACCCCGACAAAAAAGTCGCCGGTTATCAGCGCAAAAACCAAGCCATCCTACGCGTCATCAAGACGCTCGCGCTCCTGAAAAAGCTAGGCGTCAACGCCAGCCCCGCCGCGCTCGACAACCTGCCCGCCGCCGAACGCGCGGCAGCATTTTCGCCGACACCGAAGTTGCGCATCGCCACAGACGTTCAGTTCGACGCCTGGGCGCTCACGTCCATCCGCGAACCTATCGCCGCCCGCCCGCCTGTCGCACCTTACCTGCACGGCGAAGCCGAATGGCAGCCGCCGGAAACACACGTCGCTTGGCGTCAGGAACTCGATGTGCTCAACACCGCCGAACTTCGCGATGCCTACCCACCCGCCGACCTCCTCGAAGATTTTCCGCTCAAGCCGCGCGAACTCCTGCGCGACACGAGCGAACGCGTTTATGACCGCCTCGAAAGTATCCTGCGCAGACGCCAAACGAACGGTGGCACTCTTCCCGAAGCGTGGCTTGTCCGAGAAAACGGTGACACGGAAGTTTTTCCCCTCGCTCGTTTGCTATCCGACCACGAAACCGAAGCCGATAACGAAGAAGAGGACGAAGACGAATTAACCGAGAACGCCGGCGATGCCAAGAAAGCGGAAACAGCGCGAAAGAACCGCATCGTCGCCGCGCTTGCCGACGCGACGCTCATTCTTCCCGCATCAATCGGTGGCATTGATGAAAGAGGCCTGTTCACGCCCAGCGCCATCGACGTCGCTGGCGGCAAAGCCGATGTCGCCGACATCGACGGTCAACGCATTCGTGTTTGGGGCAATACGCTCAACGTGCCCGCTGACCGCGCCGCCGGTTTCCGCCTCATTCGCATCATCGACACCCAGATCGGCGAAGAGGAAGCCGACGACTCCGACGAAGTCGTCAACCGCTACTGGCTCTGGCTCGAAGCGAAATCCAGCGGTGCCAACGGCAACCGTGCCAGCCGCTCCGCTCCTGAAACTCTTGCCGAACACACTGCCGCTGTCACCGCCAACGCCGTCGCAATCGCCGGAAAGTTTTTCCCTGCCGTGTCCTCATCCCCCAGCGGCGAACCTGACTTGCGCCGCTGCATCGTCGTTGCCGCGCGCTTGCACGACCTCGGGAAAAACCGCGCCCAGTGGCAGCGCAACCTCGGCAACCTCGCCTACGACCCCGCCAAGCCGGACACCATTCTCGCGAAATCCGCGCTCGGGATGCGGCCGCGCAACGTCGCCGAGCACTACCGCCATGAGTTCGGTTCGCTCAACGACGCCAGTGGAGACGTCGAGTTTGCCGCACTCAGCTACACCGAACGCCACATAGTCCTGCACATCGTCGCTGCACACCACGGCCGCGCCCGCCCACATTTCCCCGCCAACGAAATTGGCGATTACGCCAACAGCAACACCACACCCGATACCGACGCCGCCCTCGCTACCGAGACTCCTCGCCGTTTTGCCCGCCTTCAAAAACGCTTCGGCCGCTGGGGTCTAGCTTGGCTCGAATCCTTACTTCGCGCCGCCGACTACGCCGCCAGCGCCGGCATCGTCGCCGTCCCCCAATCCAGTCGTGCGGGCAGTGTTCACGTTGCCGCTTCTGCACAAATCGAGCGGTCGCCGTTCACAAAGAACAAGGCGCAGGCTGCACCCACCGCCACTCTCGCCGTCAACTCCGCCAACCCGGGCCACTACTTCGCCTGCTGCGGTCTCTTTGAACTCGTCGCCCACCTCTCGCCCCACGCCCTCGCGTGGTTCGCGCAAGACGCCTTGACCCGTGAATGGCGTTTCCACCTGACCAACACCTCGCCCCTCGCCGACCTCCTCGAAAAAATCACCGCCGCCGAAATCACCGCACTCAATTCAGACGACAGAGCGAAGTCGGCGCTCGGAATCCGTCTGCCCAATACGAAAACGAATTTGCATCTCGACTGGTGGAGACACGAAGGAGGCGCCATCGGCAAACTCAAGCCTTGGGCCGGCAACACCAGCGTCCGCGACATCGCAGACGACATGCGCCAAGCACTGAAAAACGAACTGACAACCACCACCGCAGCTCCCACCGAATGTATCCTCTCTAGCATGAGCACCGCCAACAGTGGCGAGCCGTTCTACTTCGATGCCAACCGTGCCGTGAACGCCCGCGCACAAGACGTCGGTTTCTCTGCAGATAAATTAAGAAAAGGCGGTATCCGCATCTCTACCAATACCGCTCCCGCGGTCGAACTTC
>JBKJRG010000384.1:0-6121 GCA_046594805.1 Opitutaceae bacterium
TCGAAGAACCCGACGTCACCGCGGAGGTAGGCGGAGGAAAGGGTTTCCGAGGCGCGCTTGGAAAGGCTTACCTCCGAGCGATACCGGCCGTTCTCATCGACGCGGAAAAGTTCGGGCTGCGCCTTGTAGAGATTCCAATACTTCCGGTTGTGAATCCACTGCGCGGGGGGAAAACCGTAGGGCCCTTCGCGCAGCGAATAGACCGGGTCGAGGACGATGCCGGCGCCATCGTCGCTGCCGAGCGGGTCGAGTGGCGTCGTCGTGGGGCGACCGTCGGCGCCCAAGTACGTGTAGTTGGGGATGCTGCCGCGGAGGTCGCGCATGGAATTGCGGACGTCCAGCCCGCCCTTGAGCGTGAAGGGAATCCCGCGCAGGTCGAAGTCGCGGCGCAGATTGGCGTAGGCGCTGCGCTGAAGGTCGACCGATTTGCGCATGTTGCCGTTGCTGGTCGTGAGGACGTAGCTGTTGATGTTGTACGGGTCGACCGGCGCGCCGGTGGCGGGGTCGGTCACGGTGATCTTCCGCGGGCGCAGGTAAAAAATATCGTCGAATGCCACGGTGACCCCGGTGCGCCTCGCGGTGGCGACGCCGAAATAGCCCTTGTCGTTGTCGCTGTAGAAATTGGTCGCGTGGGCCAGACCTGCCCCGGAGTCGGCCTTCCACACCGGACCGTCGTGGCGCCACACGAGCGTGGGCATGTAAGTGTTTCCTTTCTTCAATATGGCCTCGGAGTTGACGCGAATCTCGCCCTGGCCCGGGGCGCTCCGGGTCGAGAAGGGGGTGAAGTCGCCCGGGAGCACCGCGTTGGCCTGAAAGATGATATCGTGATAAACCAGCGGCTTGTCGGAAAACGCGTATTGATACGACAGGGAGATGCGGTCGTTGGGGGTGAGCTTGTAATCGATCGTCGCGCCGATCGAAGTGCGTCGGCTCTCCTTGCCCGAGTAACGCACCCGGTAGGCGCTGAGATAGGGGCGGTCGGGCGTGGTGGGCGGAAAGTTTCCCGGGTCTCCGTTCGCGCGCAGCGGGCTGGTGGCGGAGCGTGAGCCGCGCCACGTGTTGTCCATCGAATCGATCGTCGTATACTGGGTGTTGTTGCCGCCGGAAATCGTGAAACCGAACCGCCGGTTCACCGGCACGATGTAGGAGAAATCCAGCGCGGGATGGACCTTGCGCGTCCGGTCCTTGTCGGGGAGCGGGCCCGGCGTCGGGTGGAAATCCCGGACGTCATCGCGCATCAGCAGGTAAACGCTGCCGTTGAAAACCGGCCGCGACCGCTCGAACGCACTCCGCGGCACCATATTGATCGACCCGGCGAGGGCCGAGCCCGGCGACTCCGGCGTCGGCGTGTGCAGGATCTCGATCCGGGAGATGTTGTTGAGCGAGAACTGATCCAGCTCGAAGCGGCGCGACGTGCCCGAACTCGCGGCGCTGGCAAGGTTGAAGCCGGCGAGGGTGACCGGCACATTGTTCGACGGGGCGCCGTTGAGCATGAAGGTCCGCGTCTCGCCCCCCGGCGTGTTGACCGCAATGCCGGGTAGAAACTTGAGAAACTCACCGACATTGCCATCGGAGACGGCACCGAACTCGTCGGCGGCGACGACATTCTTGATGCTGTGCGCGAAGCGCTGCTCGTTGATGGCGATGGCGGCGCCATCCATTTCCTTTGAGGCGGCCACGACGAATTCCGACAACTTGACGACCACGCCATCCTTGCCGGCAGTGGGCCGTTGCATCGCCTCCAGGTTGAAGTCGCGCTGGACGACCGTGCCAGGAGCAACATTCACGGCTGCGCTCTGCACGTCGAGACCGGTGAAAAATACCCGGACATTTACGGTGCCGGGCGGGACATTGGTGAGCCTGAACTGGCCCGTCGAGTCGGTGAACGACTCGAGTCCCGTGCCGTCGATCGTGACGCGCGCATTTTCGAGGTATTCGCCGTTGCGAGTGTTCAAGACGCGACCTTCGATTGTGCCGACGACGCTTTGAGCGGCGGCCGGACTGACGGAGGCGACAAGCATGGCCAGGGCGGCCGTGAACCGGCGAGCGATCGCCGAGGCAGATGGGGTGAGGGTCATGGTTCGGAGGCGTTCGAGCGCAGCCTTCCCGGATTGCTGAACCGGGCAGTCGACGTCGAATCGGGTTAGGGGTGGTGGGATGACCGGCCGCAGCCGCGCAGCGTCATCGGGTGGAGACAGGCAATGCCGCGCCATTGGCCGGCACAAGAAAATTTCCTCCCTACTAAATGGACGCCGAATATTCGGGGCGCGGCGCCATTGCATCGCGGAGAGAATACTTTTCGGATTCCGCCATCCCAAACCTCACGTCAGGAATCGGTACTACCTACGTTCGAGAGCTGCTGCACTCGGGATGCGGTTTGGAGGAGAACTTGTTCCGGAATCCGGACATGACCCGTGCTCCGACCCTTTGTGTCAGAGTGGCAGCATGCTCCCGTTGATTGAGAGAGAATCTGTACAGCCGTCACTGACGCGTGCGGTTGGTATCCCAAATCGCCCAAGCGATGACGAGAAATGCGACCAAACGCGTCAGGTAGAGCGGCGGCCGATGTATCGGCTCGACGTCCAGAGTGAGGATCATGGCTCGTTCGAGCGCCAGGATGAAAAATGCCACCGCAAATGCCGCAAACAGACGCAAGCCAGTCTGGCGCCAAAATCGGCAGAAGAAGAGGCCGACGACGGACTGCAGCGACGGGTTGGTGAGCGATGCCCGTCCACGTGAAGAGACTGCGCGCTTTGTGTGCGCCCCTTCGACCGAGTCGTCCGCGCAGTCGCGGATGCCGGAACACCTTCGCCATCGTGATCCCGAGGTCTTCCCGGT
This sequence comes from Opitutaceae bacterium, assembly GCA_046594805.1. Classification (GTDB taxonomy): domain Bacteria; phylum Verrucomicrobiota; class Verrucomicrobiia; order Opitutales; family Opitutaceae; genus ER46. The sequence goes on from JBKJRG010000384.1 coordinate 2,839, forward strand.
CGAAGGGATCCGCAAAGAGCGCGTGTCGGCCAAAGGAAAGTGCGCGATAGAGGCCGCCGTGCACCGTCACGACGGTGGGCGTGCCGGAAGCCATCGCCTCGATCGCGGTCATGCCAAACGGCTCATAACGGCTGCAAAGAACGAACATGTCCGCCGCCCGATAGTGATCGGCGAGATCCTTGTCCTCGATGAACGAGCCAAAGCGAATGCGTCTCGCATAACCGCTTTTCGCGGCCCGTTCCTTCAGCTCAGCGAGGATTTTCTTCTCGTTGGCATTGGCTGCGGAGCCACCTACCGCCAGATGCAGCACGGCTTCCGGGTCGCGGGCCGCGACCAGCGGAAACGCATCGACGTTTTACCGACAGATTATGCCTGACGATTTGGTCAGTTCCGCGGATGGATTCCGCTGGTCCGAAGCATGAAGCGTCAAAAGTCCACCGCCCTCAGCCGACGGGATAACCGAGCGTCTTGAGCTGCGCTTGGACTTCGCGCCAGTGTCCGGCAATCGGCTGGAATTGCAGGACCGTCGGGTAGCCGGTTACGCGATGATGGATCCGCAGCCCCTTGAAAAACCACGGATACATTTTCCCACGCCCGAGTTTTATCACGCTGGCGCGCGGGATGCGAAAGGTCCCGCGGGTGCTGCTGAGAACAAGCGTGTCGGCTGTCGCGGTGAGCGACGCCAGGGGTTCCGATCCGTAGGTGGAGGCGATGTCGTCGGCCATGTGGCCGGGCCAGCGAAGTTCACCGGGGGCGGCGGGTTGAAGGTATTCGGCGGAGCGGGCCTGAACAGTAGTCATGGGAGGTGCTGGTTGCATCTCGTGACACGTCGACTCCGCGACTCTCGGCCGCCGCCGCCGATCAACCGAGCCGCAAGAGCAAACGCCTCAGCGAGGTATTTGCGAGACAGCGGCCCGACTGCCTCATTTGCCTTCGAAGCGATCGCTTCGAACCCGGGGAAAGAAGGATGTGGAATCGTCGTTAGCGCAAGTCCCGTTCCTGGTCCCAATTTAGAGCACGAGAAAACACCCGGCCATGATCGCCGTCGGGATGAGCGCACCGACCGCGAGACCCAGGGGCGAGATGCCCTCGGGAAAATAGCGCTGGAGGATCGACTGGCCCGCCGGATTCGGAGCGTTGGCAATCACGGTCAAACCACCACCTGTCACCGCACCGGCGACCACCGCGTATTTCAGCGCGTCGGTGAAGCCGGGCACGAGCGTGGCAAGATACGTGATGGCGGCGTTGTCGTTGAAGGCGGTCAGGATCATGGCGCCGACAAAGAGCGGAAACTCATCGAGTCGTGTCAGCACCGGTTCGATCCACCAGTTTTGCAGCCCGCCGTGCACGACCAAGCCCGCCAGGAAAAAACCAACCAGCAACGGAGATTTTAATTCCAGCCGGCCTTGGTGGTGCGCCGTGGCTTGGGAGAATGCCAGGAAGATGAGAAAGCCGCCGATGAAGAGCGGCGGATAATGCGCGACCATGACCGTGAACGCCATGAAGCCGAGTTGCACGACGGTGATCCAGGCCGGCACCGGCGGGTCGGTGCGCGCCTTTGCGGCGGGCGCGGCCAGCCGCTTCGCTTCGAGTCCGGCCATTTCGCGCCGAAAAACAAAGTAGTAGAGGGTTGTGGCAATCACGATGCCGACGGCCGCCTTCCAACCGAAATGCAGAAACATGAACGGGGTAGTCCACTGCCAGGGCTCGGCCACCATGAGCACTGGCGGTGCGGCGAAGTTCGTGAGCGTGCCGCCGACCGACACGTTCACGAACAGCAGGCCGAGCGTCGCATACGCCAATCGGGCGCTGGGCTTCAGGGAGTAGATTTGCTGTGCGAGCAGGAGCGCCGCGATGGTCATCGCGGCCGGCTCCGTGATGAAGGAGCCGAGCAGCGGCGCGACAATCAGAATGGCGAGCCACCACGCGCCGACACTGCCCCGGCCGAGCGAAGCGATCGCCCGCAAACAGCGCTCGGCAATGCGCAGGACTGGCCGGGTGCCGGCAATCGCCATGATCACCACGACGAACATGGGCTCGGTGAATTTCACTTCATGGCCGATGTAATCGAGGACGGCGTGCCAATCGTAGTAGTAGGTGATCGCTCCGATCAGCACGAGCACCCAGATCCCGAACACCGCTTCGACTTCCCCGAGGAAGTGCAGGATCTGGCCCTTGAAGCTGACTTCGTCGGGCACGCCGTCCTCGTCGCTGTCGGTGCGAACGACCGGGCGCTCGGCCAGTTCGGCGGAGTGCTTCTCCTCGGCCACGTGCGCCCAATGGCGGAATTTCGCCGTGAGGAACGTGTGGCAGATGGCGAGAAAGAAGAGGATCGTCGCCACGAGATTGAACGGCACTGCGGCGATGCGGGCACGCAGAACCTCGCCGAGGCCGGCCTGCGGACTGTCGTGATAGGATTGCAACGGCACGGGCAGCGCGGAGGCGTGCACCGGCTCTGCCGCACCGGCTGAAATCAAACCTGCGCCCAGGAGGAAAAAGGCGGCGAGTGTCAGCCACTTGAGCATGGCGCGTTCGCGCGGAACGCGATGCCGCCGTGATGGCGAGAGGAGTTGGACGATTGTTTCCGTGTGAAAGCCCACGCGCATGAAAAGACGCCGCCTTTTGCAAATGACTAAAGTGCAAGGCAGCGGCCCGACCGCCTCAGATTCCTCCGGAGCATTGTGTCCCGGACCCGACGCGCACGGTGAGGCTCGTGCGCGTCGCGGACAAGCACGATTCCGTGCCATCATCGGCGCGTGCGATCAGAACGGCGGCCGTGAAATCAGCAACAGTTCAACGCGCTTCAGTTCGCGGAGCACGCGGTTGCTCCATCCACAACCAGGTTTTGATCAGCGCGACAAACAGTAGCAGCGCGACGAAGGGCCACCGAAAAGTTGACACGTCAGGAATCGGTACTAAATACGCGCGAGAGCTGCTGCACTCGGGATGCTGTTTGGGGGGAGAACTTGTTCGGGAATCCTGACATGACCCTGCGCCGACCGCAATTGCTGAACGGGTACACCGTGTGACCGAGCAGATGCTTGAAGGGCTGCCCCGGCGACCGTCACGCCGAGTTCGTTCGCGCACGTCCAATCGTACTGGAAGGCCTTGCCCGGCTCCTGCGCCTGCGGAAAGAAAAGCTCTTTCGGCGGGCCGTTCTGCGCCCGCCACGGTCTTTCGTTTTGGCCGCGTAAATGTAGGCCAGCTCGCTTGCGAGCGCGGTTTGGCGCGCGCAAGCGCGCTGACCTACGGTAAAGGCGTTTGAACAGCCAAAACGAAAGAC
>JBKJRG010000492.1:0-2552 GCA_046594805.1 Opitutaceae bacterium
GGTCAAAGTAGCGCAGGCGTCCCGCCTGCTCCGGGGCAGGCGGGACGCCTGCGCTACTCGGAGGCCGGCGCTACGTCGAACCTGCCGAATGATGCGGCGCTCTCTCATCCTTGTTGCTTTTTAGCCGCCTTCGCCGGCTGGGGTGTGAATTCCGGCCGAGCGGGATCATACTTCGGATTCGGCGTTGGCATCTGGGCGTCGACTTCCTTTCGCCACGCGTGCAGCCGCGTCCGCAACTCCGCCGTCTTTTCCGGCATCGACGCCGCCAGATCCCGCTGTTCGCCGATGTCCTCTCGAATGTTGAACAGCTCCACCCGCATGTCGTTGAAGAATTCCACGAGCTTGAAATCCCCCGCGCGGATCGCGCCGTAGGGCATCGCACCGCCGAGTTGGTAGTGCTGGTGGTGCGGATAGTGCCAGAACAGCGTGTCGCGCGTCAATTTCGCGGCGGAATTGCGCAGCACGGCAGCGAAATTCACGCCATCGATGGCGGTCTTGGCGGGCGAGGCCGGCAGTCCGGCCATTTCCACGAGGGTGGGAAACAGGTCCATCGTGATCACCGGCGCAGCGCTGACGCTCCCGGGTGGCGTGACGCCGGGCCATGAAACGATCAACGGCACCCGCACACCGCCTTCATAGGCCGACGCCTTGCCGACGCGGAGCGGAACGTTTGAGGTCGTGGGCACGCCGTTGATGTTGTCGAGGGTGACGCGGCCACCGTTGTCCGAGGTGAAGATGACGATGGTGCGCCCGGTGAGCTTGAGCTCGGCCAGTTTCGCCCGCACGCGGCCGATGGCGGTGTCGAGGCTCTCCATCATCGCGGCGTAGCCCGGGTTCTTGTGGTTGAGCGTGCCAGCGCGCTTCGCGGCGATCTTCCTGCGGTATTTCTCGACAAGATCGGGCCGTCCCTGGATCGGCGTGTGCACCGCGAAATGCGGCAGGTAGAGGAAGAAGGGCTTCTCCTTCACGCTTTCAATCCACTTGACCGCCTCTTCGCCGAGGCGATCGGTGAGGTGCTCCCCATCCTTTCCCTCGGGTGTAAGCGTCGGGATTTTCCAAGGCGCGGTGAAGGTGGGCGGCTGCGGCTTGTCGGTGCCGGCGATGTTGAGATCGAAACCCTGGGATTCGGGATAGGATTCGTTAGTGCCGACCTTCGCGAGATGCCACTTGCCGATCGAGGCGGTGGCGTAGCCGGCGGCTTTGAACACTTCGGCGAGCGTGGTCTCCTCGAGCGGAAGAAACTTGGTCCAGTCCGGCACCAGCAGTTTGGGGTTGTCGGGCATCGAGCCCGGGATCCAATCCGTGATGTGCAGCCGCGCGGGATATTTTCCCGTCAACAGCGCCGCGCGCGTCGGCGAGCAGACGGTGCAGGCCGAGTAGTTCTGGGTGAACTTCATCCCATCGCGCACGAGTTGGTCCAGTGCGGGCGTCTCATGCAGGTCGCTCCCGAACGACGCGAGGTCGGTCCACCCCAGATCATCGGCGAGGATCAGAATGACGTTGGGTTTTGGCGCAGGCGCGGCAGCCATCGCGCCGACGAAAACCCCCGCGAGGAGGAATGCGGCCAGCGTGCGACTCCAACGACGGCGGGATGGGACGATGTGGGCGGGGGTCATTGCGGCGGTAGGTTACAAACTAGTTCAGTCGACGCCGGCGGTGCGGGCGATGATTTTTCGCTGCCCTGACGGGGCAGCATCCCGGGCGGAGCGGCGGTCTCCCGACCGCCGGACGGCATTCGAAATGCGTTCGGACGATTGGGAACCGTTCCGTCGTAAAAGTAGGACTTCATCTAGAAGTACTACTTTTAGGATTTGACCAACCGACTGAATGCATTCTCCTTTACAGTATGGCATCGGAATCCGAGACGGTTTGGTTCACCACCAAGGGGCAGGTGGTCATCCCCCGCCGGCTGCGCAAGGAGTTTCATATCGAGGAAGGCACTCGCGCGGTCGTGACGGCAACGCCCGATGGCATCTTGATCAAGCCGGTGACGCGGCATGCGATCAACCGGCTCCGCGGCATTCTGAAGCGCAAGCCTGGCGGGAAATCGTTCGGCCAGGAATGGGCGGAGCACAAGCGCGAGGAACTGGAACTAGAGGAACGCAAATATGCCCGCCACACGGGTGCTCGATAGTCACGCCCTCCTCGCCTTTTTGCGCGGCGAGCCGGGCGAAGCACAGGTGGCGGAGTTGCTGGAAAAGGCGGGCGAACGCGACGTCCCGCTGCTCATGACCGAAGTTAATTATGCCGAGGTGAAATACTCGGTGATTCGCAAGGATGGCGCGGCCCGTTGGGAGGAAATTGCCCGGGAGCTGCCCACCCTGCCAATTGAATTTCGAGCGGGCGATCGTCCGCTAGCGGACGTAGCGGCCGAATTCAAAGCGCGTTTCAAGCTCAGCCTGGCCGACGCATTCGCGGCCGCCCTCGCCAAAGAAAGAAAGGCCGAGCTCGTGACCGGCGACCTGGAATTCAAAATGCTTGAGAAAGAAATCAAAATCGCATGGCTGAAGAACGAGTGAATCCAGCGGTCCCCTCGGCGACATTTATCGATT
>JBKJRG010000723.1:0-2565 GCA_046594805.1 Opitutaceae bacterium
GTTTGCGGCCGGCCTGTCGGAGTGGCTGGGCCAGCAGACAAAGTTGCCGGTGCGGATCGCACGGGAAGGCGAGTCGTTGCAGCCCGGCACCGTGCTGATCGCGGGGTGCGACCAGCACTTGATCCTGCGCGAAAACCTTACCCTGGGCTACACGGCCGAGCCGACGGAAACGCCGTATCGGCCGTCCGTGGACGTTTTTTTGCGCAGCGTCGCGACCCACTGGCGGGACGGCGCCGCCGGCGTCATCCTGACCGGCATGGGCCGCGACGGTGCGCTCGGGCTGAAAAAAATGCGGGACGCTGGCCTCCCGACGATTGCCCAGGATCGGGCGTCATCCGCCGTCTACGGGATGCCCAAGGCCGCGGCCGAGCTCGGGGCCGCCGCCCAGGTGCTGCCGCTCGGTCAAATCGGGGCCGCGCTGCGGCGGCTTGTCTCCCGCATCCCTTTTCCCGCCTCCCATGAATAATCCCGCCGGACTGGTGCCGATTAGAAACCCTGCCAGCACCTTGGTGATGGTGTTGCTGGTGGACGATCAGGCGATTGTCGCGGAGGCCGTCCGGCGCTGCCTGGCCAACCTGCCCGATGTGGACTTCCATTTCTGCGCCGATCCGAAGCGCGCGATCGAAATCGCGACGCAACTCCGGCCGACGGTGATCCTGCAGGATCTGGTCATGCCCGGGGTCGACGGGCTCGATTTGCTGAAACTCTACCGCGCCACGCCCGCGACCCGCGACGTGCCGGTGATCGTGCTTTCGACCAAGGAGGAAGCGAAGGTGAAGGCGCTGGCGTTCGAGCTGGGGGCCAACGACTACCTGGTGAAGCTGCCCGATCGCATCGAGCTGGTCGCGCGCATCCGGTATCATTCCCGATTCTACCTGACCCAGGTCCAGCGCGACGAGGCCTACCGTGCACTGCGGGAAAGCCAGCAGCAACTGGTCGACAGCAACACCGCGCTGATTTCCCTCAACCAGAAGCTCGAGGAGGCGACCCGGGCGAAATCCGAATTCCTGGCCAACATGAGCCACGAAATCCGCACCCCGATGAACGGCGTGATCGGGATGACAACCCTGCTGCTCGACACGCCGCTGACGGCGGAACAACGCGACTTCGTCGACACGATTCGCGGTTCCGGCGAAAGCCTCCTGACCATCATCAACGATATCCTGGATTTTTCCAAAATCGAATCCGGCAAGATCGATCTCGAGGCGCATCCTTTCGACCTGAGGCAATGCGTGGAGGAGGCGGTGGAGCTGCTGGCGCCCAAAGCCGCCGAGAAAACCTTGGAACTGGTGGTGTTAATCGAGCCCGACGTTCCCGCGGTGGTCGTGGGAGATGTCACGCGCCTTCGCCAGGTGCTCGTGAATCTGATCGGGAATGCAGTAAAATTCACGGCGCAGGGCGAAGTCGTGGTCTCCGCCCGGGCGGCGGCGGGCGCTGGCCGCGACGAGACTGTGCTCCACTTCACCGTAGCCGACACGGGGATGGGCATCCCCAAGGAGAAGCAGGATCGGCTCTTCCAGTCGTTCAGCCAGGTCGACACCTCGACGACCCGACATTTCGGCGGCACGGGACTTGGGCTGGCCATCAGCCGGAGGCTGGCGGAACTGATGGGCGGCGGTATGCAGGTCGAAAGCGAAGCGGGCGCCGGGTCGAAGTTCCACTTCACGATTGTGGTGCGAGCGGGAAAGACGGATACGCCGGCGTGGCGCCAGGGAGCGCTCGGCCTGCGGGGGCGGCGCGTGCTCCTGCTGGAGGACAGTGCCGCGCAGCGCCAGGCGTTTCGGCAGTTCGCGCACCTCTGGGGGCTCGAAGTGGTGGAGGTGACCGGGAGCCCGGCGGCGGAGGCAGCGTTGAAAGCGGCGGGGGCGGGGTTCGACCTCCTGTTACTCGATCACGACCTGCTGGGGGTGGAGGGCGGGAACGGCGTGGCACGGCTGCGCGCCTTGCCCGGCGCACAACGCGCGCGCGTCCTTCTGTTGGCCGCGACCCGGTTCCGCGCCGGCGAGGCCCAGGCGCTGCGCGCCGACGGCGTGGTGCTGAAACCACTGCGGCCCGCCGCGCTCCTCGACGCCCTGGCGCGTGAAGTGACCGGAGGAGGGAAGTCCGAGCAGCTCGCGCCGGCGTCGTCGCCCTTCGACTCGTCGTTGGCCCAGCGCATGCCGCTGCGCTTGCTGCTGGCCGATGACAACGCCGTGAACCAGAAAGTCGCGCTCATGCTCTTGAAACGGCTCGGCTATACGGCCGATGCCGTCGCCAACGGCTTGGAAGTATTGCAGGCGCTCGAGGCGAAAAACTACGATTTAATCCTGCTCGATGTCCAGATGCCGGAGATGGACGGCTACGAGGCGGCAAAACGGATTCGCCTGAAGTGGGTCGAACAGGAGGCGCAGCGCCCGCGCATCGTCGCCATGACCGGCAACGCGATGCTCGGAGATCGCGAACGCTGCCTCGAGGCCGGCATGGACGACTACGTCCCCAAGCCGATCCGGCCCGAGGAGTTGCGGAGGGCCATCGAGCGAATGGTCTCGGCCAAGGGCGCGGTCGAGACGGGCGGCCCACCACCCG
>JBKJRG010000042.1:0-3452 GCA_046594805.1 Opitutaceae bacterium
GCGAGGAAGACTTCATCAAGGACGAGGACATCTACATGGGCGAGATCCCGATGGTGACCGAGCGCGGCTCGTTCATCATCAACGGCGCCGAGCGCGTCGTCGTCTCCCAGCTGCATCGTTCGCCCGGCATCGCGTTTGAAGTCACGCCGCACCCGAACGGCAAGCCGCTCCATTCCTTCCGCATCATCCCGGACCGCGGCACCTGGCTGGAAGTGCAGTTCGACAACAACGACCTGCTCTACGTTTACCTTGACCGCCGCCGCCGTCGCAGGAAGTTCCTCATCACCACCTTGCTCCGGGCCATTGGGTACTCGAGCGACATCGATCTCCTTAATCTCTTCTACGAGATCAAGGACCTCAAGGTTTCCAAGGCGCTCGACATGGAGAATGTCTCCACGCTCGTTCTGGTGGAGGATGCCATCGATGCCCAGAAGGGCGTCGTGCTCGCTCGCGCGTTCGAGCCGCTCACGAAGGCGATCGTCCGTACGTTCGAAAAGCATGACATCGCCACCCTGCGCGTCATCGACACCTCGATCGACGAGGGCGCCATCATCCGCGCCTTGAAGAAGGATCCGACCCGCAACGAGGAGGAAGCGCTCAAGGAAATCTACAAGCGCCTCCGTCCGGGCGAGCCGCCGACCACCGCCAACGCCAAGGCCCTGCTCAAGCGCCTGTTTTTCGATCCCAAGCGCTACGACCTCGGCCGTGTCGGCCGTTACAAGGTCAACCAGAAGCTCGGCCTCAAGGCGGAGCTCGAGCAACGCATCCTCGAGAGCAGCGACATCGTCGCCGCCACGAAATATCTCGTCCGCCTCAAACGTGGCGTCGGCGTGGTCGATGACATCGATCACCTCGGGTCCCGCCGCGTCCGCACCGTCGGCGAGCTCCTCGCCAACCAATGCCGCGTGGGTCTCAGCCGCACGGAGCGTCTCGTTCGCGAGCGCATGACGATGTACGACCAGAGCGTCGACTCGATCACGCCCCAGAAGCTGATCAACCCGAAGGCGCTGACGACCGTCATCCGCGATTTCTTCGCGCGTTCACAGCTCTCGCAGTTCATGGATCAGATCAACCCCCTCGCCGAGGTTACGCATAAGCGTCGTCTCTCCGCGCTCGGGCCGGGTGGTCTTAACCGTGAACGTGCCGGCTTCGAAGTCCGCGACGTCCATCCGTCGCACTACGGTCGCATCTGCCCCATCGAAACTCCTGAGGGTCCGAACATCGGCCTGATTAATTCTCTCTCGACCTATGCTCGCGTGAACGAGTTCGGCTTCATTGAGACGCCTTACCGCGTCGCGAAGGACGGCCGCGTCACCGACAAGATTGAGTATCTCACCGCCGACCAGGAGGAGGGCAAGGTCATCGCCCAGGCCAACGCCGAGATCGACGACAAGAATCATTTCGTCGGCAAGGTCACCGTCCGCCAGGACGGCAACTTCCTCGAAGTCCCCGCCGGCGAGGTCCACCTGATGGACGTTTCGCCCAAGCAGGTCATTTCGATCGCGGCGGGCATGATTCCCTTCCTCGAGCACGACGATGCCAATCGCGCGCTGATGGGTGCGAACATGCAACGCCAGGGCGTGCCCCTGCTCCAGGCCGAGGCGCCGTTCGTCGGCACCGGCATCGAAGAGCGCGTCGCCCGCGATTCGAAAATCGTCGTGGTCGCCGAGGAGGCGGGCATCGTCGCCTCGGTTGATGCCAAGCGCATCATCGTCACGAAGGACGGCGAGCTGCCGCGCAACCTGAAGCAGGATCCGAAGACCCACACCTACATCTACGAGCTGCGGAAGTTCATGCGCTCGAATGCGGGCACATGCTTCAACCAGAAGCCCATCGTCAAGCTCGGCCAGAAAATCAAGGCCGGCCAAATCATCGCGGACGGTCCTTCGACCGACCACGGCGAGATGGCGCTCGGCCGGAACGTGCTCGTCGCGTTCATGCCGTGGAACGGCTACAACTTCGAGGACGCCATTCTCATTTCCGAGAAGTGCCTCCGCGAGGACATCTTCACTTCGATCCACATCCAGGAGTTCGAGGTCACCGCCCGTGACACGAAGCTCGGGCCGGAGGAAATCACGCGCGACATCCCGAACGTCGGTGAGGAAGCGCTGAAGAACCTCGACCACAACGGCGTCATTCGCATTGGCGCGGAAGTGAAGCCCGGCGACATCCTCGTCGGCAAAATCACCCCGAAGTCCGAGACCGAGCTCGCGCCCGAGGAAAAGCTCCTCCGCGCCATCTTCGGCGAAAAGGCCGCGGACGTGAAGGACACTTCCCTCATCGTGCCGTCCGGCGTCGGTGGCATCATCATGGACGTGAAGGTCTCGTCCCGGATCGACAACCAGGAGGAGAAGCTCTCCCCATCGGATCGCCGCCGCCAGGCGAAGCAGATCCAGGAGGAATACAAGACGCAGATGGACAAGTTGCGCGAAGGTCTCACCGAGGCCCTCTCCAACATCCTCCTCGGCGAAAAGATTCCGCTCGACGTGATCAACGGCGAGACCGGCGAAATCATCATCCCGGCCAACCGCAAGATCACGAAGACGCTGCTGCGCAAGCTCGCCGCCGTCTCCAAGCACGTGCAAATCGATCCGTCGCCGGTCCGAATCAAGATCATGGAGATCATTGGCTCGTACCAGACGAAGTTCGACGAGCTCGAGACGGACCGTGAGCGCAAGATTGGCTCCATCGAGGCGGGCGAGGGCTCGGCCGATGGCGCGATCAAGCAGGTCAAGGTTTACATCGCCACGAAGCAGAAGCTCGAGGTCGGTGACAAGATGGCCGGCCGCCATGGCAACAAGGGCGTGGTCGCGAAGATCGTGCCCGACGAAGACATGCCGTTCCTCCCGGACGGCACTCCGGTTGAAATCTGCCTGAACCCCCTCGGCGTGCCTTCGCGCATGAACGTCGGCCAGGTGCTCGAGACCCATCTCGGCTGGGCTTGCAAAAAGCTCGGCCTGAAGGTCGCGACGCCCGTGTTCGACGGCATCCCGGAGAAGAAAGTGCGCGAATACCTGAAGGAGGCGAAACTGCCGAATTCCGGGAAGAGCCCGCTGCTCGACGGCCGTACTGGCGAGAAAATCGATCAGGAGGTCGTCGTCGGCTACATCTACATGATGAAGCTGAACCATCTCGTGTCGCACAAGATTCACGCGCGCGCGGTCGGTCCTTACTCACTCGTCACGCAGCAGCCGTTGGGCGGCAAGGCCCAATACGGCGGCCAGCGCTTCGGCGAAATGGAAGTGTGGGCGCTCGAGGCCTACGGCGCGGCGCACACCCTCCAGGAACTCCTCACCGTCAAGTCTGACGATGTCAACGGCCGCACCAAGATCTACGAGTCCCTCGTCAAGGGCGACAACACGCTGAGCGCCGGCACGCCGGAATCGTTCAACGTGCTGGTCAAGGAAATGCAGGCCCTCGGTCTCGACATCAAACTCGCGAAGCGCACCGCC
>JBKJRG010000068.1:0-3182 GCA_046594805.1 Opitutaceae bacterium
TTGACGGGGGAACGTGGTGTCACCAGAGCTAACCGCAGCCCGTTGCACCCGACGGCCCGGCATTCCAGGCGAGGGCGAACCCAGCGCCGCTGGCCGGCCAGGCGTCCCCCAAAAAACCATGAGACTCCAAACTTCCGTCGTATTCGCGTGCACCTGGCTGGCGGCCGCTGGGACATGGTCCGCCGCAGCGACAACCCCTCCCGCACCGGCCACACCCACCGCGGCGGAAACTGAGGCGGTTGCTTCCCCGCGCAAAGCGGACCCCAAAGATCAAATCGTCGAGCTCAGCCCGTTCATGGTGAACACCAGCAGCGACGTGGGCTATGTCGCCGAAAACACCCTCGCCGGCAGCCGGCTGAACACGCGGCTCCGCGACACGGCGAGCTCGGTGTCGGTCTTCACGGTGGAGTTCCTCAATGACGCCGCGATCACCGATATTCGCGAGCTGGTCGAGTATTCGGTTAATTCGGAGATGGACACGAACTCGCAGGGGGCGAGCTCGGAGCAGAACCGAATCATCGGCGGCCACGCGCTGACCTCCGGCATCCAGACGCGCGGGCTGATCGCGAGTTTCGGCATGGACTATTTCACCAGCATCACCCCGACCGACCCGTATCGGGTCGGTCGCTACGAGGATAGCCGCGGGCCCAACAGTATCCTTTTTGGCATCGGCTCGCCCGGCGGCCTGTTCAACCAATCCTCGAAGATCGCGGAAACCCACCGCCACAGCGGGACCCTCCGGTACGGCACCGGCTCCTGGTCGCGCAGCCGGCTCGAGCTCGACGCCAACCGCGTCCTGCTGAAGGACAAGCTCGCCGTCTCGGTGGCCGCGCTGCAGCAGGAGAATGGCGGCTGGCGCGATTTTGATTTCCAGGACAAGAAACGGATCTTCGGCTCCGTGACCTACCGGCCGCTGCGCACGCTGACGCTGACCGCGATGGGGGAGACGGGCCGGGACATCACCGCGGTGGTGCGCTCGTTCTCGGATTCCGAACAGGTCCTGGCTTGGTACGACAACCGCGAAGCGCTCGGCGCGGGCGCGGTCACGTTTGTGCCGAACAACACGGTGCCAACGGCCGCGCAGCAGGCGCTGGGTGTGATCGCCCGCGACGGCGCCCGGGGCGGCAACAACCGTCGCGCGATCTACATCGAGAACGATGGAACGCTCTTTGATGCGATCGGCACCTTCCTGACCGGCAGCTACAACAATGCGGCCGTGCGCGGGCCTGACGGCACGCGCGGCGTGACGGCCTCGACCCTGCGCATCCACGACCCGAAATTTTATCCGCTGAACGGCAACGCCACCGGGCCGGGCATGTATCGTTATCAGAATCTCAAGAACTACACGCTGACTGCCGACTGGCAGCCGACGCGAAACCTGATCCTGAACCTGGGCCAGAATTACCAGCAGACGAACGCGATCGTGAATCTGATGAACGGCAACAATCCGATCCTGCGCGGAGAGGCCAACCGCACCCTCGGCGTGGCCGGGCCCAGCAATCCCTACGCCGGACGGCTGTACTTCGATGGCACCTGGACGCGCGACATCCATTATGGCGACAGCAAGGAGACCCGGCTTTCCGCCTCCTACACCCTTGACACCAAATCGAAGTGGCTGGGCCGTCACCGCATTGCCGGCTCGGTTTCCCGGACGAATGTCCAGGACAAGAGGGCGAATTCCTTTCTGGTGCTGGCCGGACGGCCGTTCAACGCCAGCGCGAGCAACGCCAACAACCGGCTCACGGTCCGCAATTACCTGACGGAGGGAAACCACGGCACGTACCGGGCGGGCGACTGGCGGTCGGTGCCGTCGAGCGTGACGTTCGAGGGTCGAACCTATCAGACGGCGTATGGCAACGTCGATGCGGGGGGGGCCGACAACGGCGGGATGATGCAGGAGATGGATTCGAAGCTCGCGGCGGTGCAGAGTTTTTTTCTAGGCGGCAAGCTGGTCACCACCTTCGGATACCGGGAGGACAAGGTTGAAAACGTCCAGCTCGGATATCGCAGCGATCCCATCCGGGGCGATGTGGTCGATGCGGATCCGTCGAAGGGCATCGCCAATTACATGGTGGGCCAGACGCGGACCGCCGGCGTGGTGTACCACGTGGTCGACTGGTTGTCCTTCATCGCCAACCGCTCCTCCAACGTCGGGATTCCGCCGCTCGCGCGCACGGTGTTCCCCGATGGCAAGCTCGCGCCGCTCTCCAAGGGCAGGGGAGAGGATTATGGGATTGGGCTCGATCTCCTCGATGGCCGGTTGAATGCCCGGTTCGTCTACTTCAAGGGCAGCGAGATCGGCCGCGTGACCGCGCCCGTGGCGAACTTGCTGCGCACTCGAAATATCCGGGTGATGGATGCGTTGGGCGACGTGCTGGTGGGGAATGGCCTGCCGTTTTCGCAGGGCCAGTGGGATCCGATTCGGAAGACCTATACGCCTCCGGTTTCATCGATCTCCTCCGATTTCGATTCCGACGGCTACGAGGCGCGCGTCACGGCGAATCTGACGCGTCAATGGCGGCTGGTGGTGAACTACTCGTACACGAATTCGGGCCGGACCAACCTGGCGCCCGAGGCGCTCGCCTGGTATGGACTCAAGCCGAACGGCCCGGTCCTCCTGCAGCAAGGCGTCACCCAGAACGCGGCGGGCGAGTTCGTCGTCGACCCGAACGCGTTCGCGGCCGGCGGCGCCGTGGCGAAATGGATCGAGCTCGGACGGCTGACGCCGGCCGCGAACCTGTCGACGCTCACCACGTCGACCGGCGTAACCGTCGCCCAGGAAGTGTTCGACCTGCTCGACACTCTGAACGACGAGCGCGAGCAGCAACTGAAGAGCTGGGGGGTGCGGCCGCACAAGATCAGTTTTTTTACCGCGTATGATTTTCGCGCCGGTCGGCTCGAAGGATTCACCGTCGGCGGCGGCTGGCGCTGGCGCAGCGCGAACATCATCGGCTCGAACTCCCGGGGACAGGAGATCACCGGGCGGGTGATCACGGCCGCCGATTTGATGATGGGTTACAATCGGAAATTCAAAGGCCTGCCCGGCCGGGTGCGGTTCCAGCTCAACGTCACCAATCTTTTCGATCGGACGGAGATCATTCCGTCCGATCGAAAAGATTGGTGACGTTGAGCTGGAACCGCACCCGGCCGGGCAGGCCTTTGAATTTCCGATTGTAACCCAT
>JBKJRG010000111.1:0-6164 GCA_046594805.1 Opitutaceae bacterium
CTGAGCCGCGAGGCCGCCCGCGCCATCGTCGAGGATGCGATCGGCTTCGATCATTTCACCGAGCCGGTGCGGACGCTGTTCGAGGAGTTCATGGCGGCCGGGCGGCCAGAATACCTCGCTTCCCCGGCTCATCCGCGGTTGGTGGACGGCAAGCCGTCCAAGAATCCCCGCTACCTACAGCGGCGGCCCGATCTCGAGGACCCGCGGGCCACATATCTCGCCCACACGGGGGCACGGCTTTACCGGCGGGTGGCGGCGGGCCATACTGTGTTGTTTCCGGTCGGCGCGGTTCTGGTCGGCCGACGGTTGAATCCGCCCGAGCCCGGAGTAAAATCCCTCTGTGTCTTCGGCCCCCTGCATTACCAGGAATTGCCCGAGGCGTTCATGGATTTTGTCGCGAGCCTGACCGGCAAATCCCCGTCGACCACCGGCGCCGGCTCTGAAGGCGCGCTGACGAAGGGCCCGTTCAACGCGCTGCCGCCGATCCATGATCTCAACGCGGCGCTGGTCTCGTTCATCCTCACCGATCTCGCGGTGTTTTCCTCCGCCGCCGGCTGGGTCGGCCCGCGCCAGCGGGTCGATCATGACATCAGCCTGCTCGTGCCGGAGATCTGGGCCCGGATGTCGCCGGAAGAACGCTCGCCGCGTTTCCTGATCGCGAATGGCTATCTCGAACGCTGCGCCGACAGCCAGCAGGAAGGTCGCCCGGTGCTGGCGAGCCGGCTGGGCTGGCGCGTGACGGCGCGTTTCGTGCAGACCTTCTGCGGGCGGGTGCTCAGCAATCCCAGCACACTGTTTGATGCCGAGCATCTGCGGCCCGAATTGCAGGATGCCGCGGTGTTCGCGGAGGGCATGGAGAATATCGTGCAAGCCATGCGCTCCGCCGCGCAGAGTTATTTCGCCGACGGCTCGATCGCGCTGGCGATTCCGCCGTTGCGGGCGCTGCTCCACGTCATGCGCGACGGCCAATGGGAGGGCCGCGCTGCGTCGAGCCCCGAATTTCGGGGCCTGTTTGACGCGAAGCAACTGCTCGTCAGCGAATGGTACCAGGCGCGACTCGCGGCCCAGCAGCGGCGCGATGCCGCCGTGTGGCAGTCGCAGGCGCAGTACCTCGAAAAGGTCATCGCCCGACCCAACTACGCCGACATCGTTTCGCGGTTCAAACTCCCCGAGCGACTCGCGGCCGCACAACTGGCGGCCAAGGTCGCCGCGGAGCCAGCCTACCTGAAAGGACTGCGTGGCACGCTCGGGGTGGACCCGGCGCTGGTTCGCGGCTAGGCCAGTCTGGCGTGTTTAAAAGTGGGGACCGGAGCCTTCGCCGCGTTGCTTTGGCGGCAATCCGGAACCGCGGCGAGGGCGCCGCGGCCCCAGAAAGCCGGATACCACTTATTTCTCCCCCGCTTCGGGCCGTTTGCTCGCCTTGGCTTTGTCCACGCTCCGCGGATCGATCAGGTTAATCAGGTAAGTGGCCGCCTGCAGTGGGCGCAGGATCGCGTTGCCAATCAGGATCGGATCGACCGGCTGGCCTTTCTCCTCGGGGAGCCGCGCCAGCAGCGATGACAGCACCACCGCGCACACCATCACGGAGACGAAGAACCACTGGAAAATTCCCTCGTCGATCATCCGCGCGTTAGCGCCGTCGCCCTTCAGAAAAAGGCCCCACACCACCGGCGAAAGTCCGCCGATGAACGCCGTGACCGCACCGTGAATCGAAACTGCCAGGGTGCGATCCTCCTCCCGCAGGATTTTTGGCAGGTAGCTCAGGTTCGCGATCGCCCACGTCGCCGCACCGAGCCCGAACACGAAATAGACCACGAAGATTCCGGCGGTCGCCGCCGTCCCACTCTCCAGGAAGAGCCACCAGAATGCGCCGACCAGCGCCTGTAGTCCGAGTGCGAGCAGGAAAAAGGGCCGCGCGCCGGTCACGTCGATCCGCTGGCGAATGAACCACGCCGCCGTCATGACGCCGGCGTACCGGAACACCTCGAACAGCATGATGGTCCCGGTCGAAAGCCGCGGGCCCACCTTGAGGTAGTAGGCCGCGAAAGGCGGAACGGGCGTGGTGATGACGGCATATCCGACCGCGAGCCATACGTACCGGCTGAATGGAGACCGCGAGAAGAGCAGCCGGGGCGTGTCCCGCACCACGGTGCGCAGGCTGATCGACGTCGGCCGCTCGGCGTCGGGCAGTCGGCGGAGCGCGAAATAGCTGACGGTCGAGCCACCCAGCGCGATGCCGTACTGCAGCAGCAACGCGGGATAAACCGGCAGCAGCGCAAACAGCGCCGCACTGGCCAAGAGCGTCCCCACGCTGGCGACCGCGGACACAAACTGGTCGCTGGCGAAATAGCGGCTGCGCGCGCCGGCGGGCAGAATCGCATAAAACCACGCCGTGCCCGAGGCGGCGCCAATTGAGCGGCACAGGCAGAAAAAGAAAACGCTCCAGACCAGCGCCTGCACCATCCAGGAGTGCTCCCCGTTGAGCGCGACCACCGCGAGAACGGCCGGCACGGCCAGAAAAAAACTGCGCGTTCCCCACCCACCCAGCATGACCCGCTTGAAGCCGAACCGCGGCAGCAGCGCCGTCGACACCACCTGCACCGGGGTCAGGATGAAAACAAACGAATAGGCCAGCCCGACCTGGAACGGCGTCGCGCCCAATTGCTCCGCGAAAAGCACCATCGGCGTGCCGATCCCGATCTGCCACGCGAGGGCGTTGAAGAACGCGAACACCAACCCCGGCCGAAACGGCGCCAGCGCCGGATCGGATTTGGCGGTGGGGAAAAGGGAGAGACGCGGGAGCATCGGAATAATCGCGGAAGTGCGGAAGGCGCGTCACTATCGGGTGAGGACAACGCGCCGGATTTCCAGCGTCGGCTCGGCGAAGTTTACCACCAGCCCGAGTTGAAGCCGCGTTGCTTTCAAGTAGGAGCGCATTATCACTTGGCTGCGGGGAAGAATGCGAGCCGCGCCAGCACCGGAATAATCGCGGAAGCGCGGAAGGGCGGAAGCGCGGAAACTATCGGGTAAGGACCACGCGGCGGATTTCCAAGGTGGGCTTGGCGAAGTTTACCACCAGCCCGAGTTCCAGCCGCGTTGCTTTCAAGTAGGAGCGCATTATCGCCAAATAGACCTCTTCGATCTCTTTGCAGGCCTTGAGCTCCAGCACCACGCGCGTCTCGATCAAAAAATCCAGCCGATGATCCCCTACTGGTCTCTCGTCATAATACACGACGACAATCTTCTGACGCTCGAACGAAAGCCCGGCTTTCCCGAGTTCGATCGCCAGCGCCTCTTCATAGATTTTCTCCAGAAAACCGGGCCCAAGTTGTTTGTGCACCCGAATGCAGCAGCCGATGATTCTCTCCGACAAGTCGGCCTCGATCAGTTCCATCGTCGGTTGCCTTGGTTTTTCCGCGATTCCGCTCTTCCGCGTTTCCGCGATAATCAGCCTAGCGTTTTTCTCCACCGTGCGAACTGCCTCGCGACCTGCTTCGGTCCGGGCATGCCGGTGCCGGTCCGCTTGGACAGGGCGCGTTGGAGGTCGAAGACTTTCACCCAATCCCGGCCCAGCGCCGGATGCACCGAGCGCACGTCGGCAAAGGAAAGTTGATCCAACGCCACGCCTTTTTGTTCGGCGAGCCGGACCACCGCGCCCACCGCATGGTGGGCATCGCGAAACGCCACGCCTTTCAGGACAAGATAGTCGGCGAGATCCGTCGCCAACAACCCGGGATCGCGCACTGCCGCCGCGCAGCGTTCCCGGTTCACTGCCATGCCGGCGAGCGTTCCAGCCAGGACGTCGGCGCACAGCGCGGTTTGATCGAAGCTGTCGAAGACCGGCGGCTTGTCCTCCTGCAGATCGCGATTGTAGGTCAGCGGCAGGCCCTTGGTGAGCGTCAGCAGCGTGTGCAGGTTGCCCTGCAGCCGCGCAGACTTGCCGCGGAGCAGCTCGCAAGAATCCGGGTTTTTCTTCTGCGGCATCAGCGAGGAGCCGGTGCAGAAGGCGTCGGGCAGCTCCACGAACTTGAACTCCGCGCTCATCCAGAGGATCAAATCCTCCGCGATCCGCGAAACATGCACGCCGAAGATCGCGCAAGCCGCGGCGAACTCGATGAACAGATCGCGATCGGCCACTGTGTCCATGGAGTTCTGCGTGACCTGCGGCCGGCCCTTGGCGTCCACAAAACCCAGCGCCTTCGCCGTGTACTCTCGATCGATCGGCAGCGTCGTCCCGGCGATCGCGCCCGAGCCGAGCGGGCACCAGTTGGCGTGCGCGGCGACATCGGCCAACCGCGCCCGGTCGCGCTCGAGCATCTCGAGCCAGGCAAAAAGATGATGCGTGAGGCACACCGGCTGCGCCCGCTGCAGGTGGGTGTAGCCGGGAATCAGCACGTCGCGGTTCGCTTCGGCCACCGCCAGCAGCGCGCGCTCGGTGGCGAGGAGCTTCTGGCGCAGCGTGGCGCAGGCATGCTTGAAGAACAGCCGCATGTCCGTCGCGATCTGGTCGTTCCGGCTGCGCGCGGTGTGCAACTTGGCGGCGGCGGGCACGCGCTTGGTCAGCGCTTGCTCGATGTTCATGTGCACGTCCTCGAGCTTCGTTTCCCAGGAAAACTTTCCGGCTGTGACCTCGCGCAGGATGGCATCAAGGCCGGCATGGATGGCGTCGCGCTCCTTCGCCGTGATCAGCCCGACGTGCGCCAGCATGGCGGAGTGCGCCTTGCTGCCCGCAATATCGAAGGGCGCGAGGCGACGATCGAACGAGACCGACTCGCTGAACTGCAGCATCAATTCCGCCGGGCCCGCGGTGAACCGCCCGCCCCAGGTCGCGTGTGAGGATTTCGCCATGACGGTGAGAGATGACGGTGGCACCGCGGAGCGCGCAACGCGAAAGCATCGCCGTCCCCACGGGGCTTGCCCAATCCTCGAAGGCCAATCGCGGAAGAGCGGAAGAGCGGAAACGCAGAAGCCAGGCTCCGGATCGCGCGGACCGGAGTCTCAACGCCTCGCGACGTGCGCCCAGCTTTCGGTTCCGCGCTTCCGCCCTTCCGCGTGGGCGCATTTGCCGGTTGGCGGTGGATCGCACCTGCATCTGTAGGCAGCTCGCTTGCGAGCGCTCAGCGACCGGAGCGCTCGCAAGCGAGCTGGCCTACCGCCAACCGGCAGATGCGACCTTCCGCGTTTCCGCGATTTTTCCGAGTTTGCGAGACTGCGACGGGGCCAACACAGTCGCATGATGCTTATCTACCGCGCTGTCATCGTCGCGCTGGCGCTCGCCGCCTTTGCTCGCGGCGCCGAACGGCCTCTCACCGACTACGCGCGCGTCGAGGTCGAGCCTTCGAAAACATCGATCTACATCGGGACGGTTTCGCTGACGACCCCCGCCTTTGTGCGCCAGGGCGGCTCTTACGAGACAAGCTACCGCGCGAAAGTCTTCCCGTATTTTTTCTACAACGAGTCGGGTCAGCTATCGATCGACGTTTCGGACGAGCAACTCCGCGCGCTCGAGCGCGGCGAGACGATTGAGTTCAAGGGCCGCGGCGTGCGGGAGGACGGCGCGGAGCGAAGGGTGGAAGGCAAGGCCACGCCCGCCGATGCGAAGAGCGGAAAGCTGAAAGTGCGCGTGTTTGTCTCGAAACGAATCGAGCTGATTTTTAACACCACGTATCGGTTCGCGCCATTGTAGCGCAGGCGTCCCGCCTGCTGCCGAGTTCGATGCAGGCGTGACGCCTGCGCTACTCTTCACCCGGAGGCCCAGTGAAAAACGATCGGGGCGTCGACGCTCGGATGCAGGCTTTGATGGACCGGGCAGGCATGCGCCGCGCCGATGAGCGGCCTGGCAGCCGGATGCGATTCTGGAATCGGCATCCAGACTTCGGCGGCAAGCCGGACGATCCGTCGCGGAGCATCGATCGACATTTCCTTGGTCACTTCGAAACGAAGCCCGCGCAGCTCCACGCTGTGCTTGCGCGAAGCAATTGCCATCGTGGTGGCGAGGCACGTCCCGAGGGCAGTCGCCACGAGATCGGTCGGTGAAAACGACTCGCCCCTCCCCTGGTTATCCTTCGGCGCGTCCGTCGCGAGGACGCTGCCGGAGGGTTCGTGCCGCGCGCTGCAATGCAGGTCGCCCTGGTATTCGCCGGTGATCTTGATGGCCATTCGCG
>JBKJRG010000236.1:0-12527 GCA_046594805.1 Opitutaceae bacterium
GCGGTTGAGGTAAACCTGCGGGTTGCCGGCCTGCTGCGAGGCGAGCCAGTGCATGTAGCCGTTGTCGCGCGAGAGCGTGGTGGTGGGGCGGGCGTCGCGGCGGTGGACGTATTCGCCTTCGAAGCGGACGGTGGTGTGCTTGAAGGGCTGGTAGGTCGTCGTGACGAAGGCGCGGCGGTTGTCCTCATAGCCGGGCTGGATGAAAAACTCCCGGTTCTCGCGGAGCGTGGCCACGCGCAGGGCGAGCTTTCGCGGGATGAGCACCTGGCTCACGTCGAGGACGGTGCGCTCGGAGCCATGGCTGTCGGTGCGGAGCTGCACGCGCTGGCGGTTGCGCGTGGGGTTGGCGCGGGCGGAGGTGCTCTCGGCCGTGCCCGCCGCGCCGCCGAGGCCGAACTGCACGGCATTGGAGCCGCTCACGAGGCTGATGCGCTCGGTGTTGTAGGCATCGGTCTCGATCGTGGTGCGGAAATAATTCCGCGTGCGGTCGAGGTTGCCGAGGCCGCGGGAATTCCCGGAGTCGT
Organism: Opitutaceae bacterium; assembly: GCA_046594805.1. Lineage (GTDB taxonomy): Bacteria > Verrucomicrobiota > Verrucomicrobiia > Opitutales > Opitutaceae > ER46. Next base: position 525 of record JBKJRG010000236.1, read on the forward strand.
CGGCGATGTTGCGCGAGCCCGGGCGCGAGTCGCCGTTGCCGTTGACGTTGTCGAAGTAGGTCTGCGTGGTTGCGGAAAAGAGGAAGGCCTCGTCGGTATTGATCGCGCCGAGGTCCTCAAGAAATTCCTTCGTGAACACCTGCACCTGGCCGGCGACATCGGCGAGGTCGATCTTGCCGCGACCGCCCTGCAGAATCGCGGTAGCCTGATAGCCGCGCTCGGATTCGGAGCCGACCTCGAAAGGCGACAGCACGAGGGGTTCTTCCTTGGCAGCGGCCGAGGCGGGTGTGGGTTGGGGGGCCGCCTGCGCGAACAACGCGGGGCCGGACAGGAGCAGCGCGAGCGCGGTTCCGAGCAACGGGTGGAGGTAGGACTGGATGGGGGATTTCAAAGGAGGGGACTCGGAGCGGAGGCGGGAAGGCCGACGCGATCCGAAGGGGGGATTGGTTTGCTGGCGGGAACTTACGGGGGTGGTGAAAAGTGCAACCCTGGGGGGGCAGGAGATCATGCGGAGGCTGCCGACAGGGACTGGATCAAGGATGGGTAATTTTTTCGGGCGACCACAGCGCGGGGCCGCCGGGCTTCGCGCGGAGAAATTTTGCACCGGTTTCGCGATACCACTCGTGTAAACGCGCGCGCCGCGTCGCGACGCGCGCGGGTTCGGCGGCGGACAAGTCGTGGTGCTCGCCGAGATCGTCGGAGAGATTGTAGAGCGCGACGGAGCCGGTCTCGTAGTTTTCCACAAGCTTCCACTCACCCATGCGAATCGCGCCGCCGGGGAAGCCGCCCTGATTGCCGTAGTGCGGGTAGTGCCAGTAGAGCGCGGCGCGCTCGGGGGCGGGCTCGCCGCGCAGGTGCGGGACCAAATTCACGCCGTCAATTTTCAGGCCGGCAGGCACGGGCACGCCGGCGGCGGCGAGCGCAGTGGGAAAAATATCGATACTCATGATCGGCGTGGCGCTCGCTTGACCGTTGCGGGCCGCGCCGGGGAGGCGGATGAGCCACGGCTCGCGGATGCCGCCCTCGTAGAGCCAGCCCTTGCCGCCGCGCAGCGGGAGATTCGAGGTCGGCGCGCCTTCGGCGGTGGAGAGGCCGCCGTTGTCGGACGTGAAGATCACGAGCGTGTTTTCGGCAAGGCCGAGTTCGTCGAGTTTGCGCAAGATGCGGCCGGCGGCGGTGTCCATCTCCTCGACCATCGCGGCGTAGATGGCGTGGCTTTGAATGTTGCGGACCTGACGCGGGCCTTTGGCGGAGACGTAGTATTGCGGTTCTTCGATGAACTTATCCTTCAACCCGAGACGCGTAGCCTTCGCGCGATATTTTTCAATCAACGCGGGGCGGGCCTGCAGCGGCGTGTGCACGTCGTAGAAACTGTGCTGGATAAAAAACGGTCTCCCGTCGGACTTAAATTTTTCGAGGAGGCGGAGCGTTTCGGTCGCGAGCCGCTCGGTGAGGTGCTCGCCGGCCGGGCCGTCTTCGAGGCGCGGATTTTTGTAGGGAGAAAAATAACTCGTGGGGCGGCCCATCGACCAGCCGGCGAGGTTGACGTCGTAGCCCTGCGCCTCGGGCCAATATTTCGCCTCTTCGCCAAGGTGCCACTTGCCGACGAAAGCCGTGCGGTAGCCGGCGGGCTTGAGCGCCTCGGCGAGCGTCGTCTCGGCGAGTTCCATCTGGAGCGCAAGCGGCGCTTCTTGAAAACGCTCGGCGCGCACGCCGGGCAGCCAGTTGGTGAGGCCGGCGCGCGTGGGATATCTTCCGGTTTGCACGCTGTAGCGCGTCGGGCTACACACGGGGTTGGCCGCGTAGCCGTCGGTAAAGCGCACGCCCTGCGCTGCGAGGCGGTCGAGGTGGGGTGTCTCGTAAAAGGTCGTGGGGTTGTTCGCGCCGAGGTCGGCCTAACCGTAGTCGTCGGCAAGGAGCACGACGATGTTCATGGGGCGCGGTGCCGGGGCAGCGTTGGCGGTGATGACGCAGGTGGCGGACAGGACAGAAAGGCTAAAGGCGGAAGTCTGTTTCATAGTGCGAGAGAAGAGGAGATTATTTGAAGGCCGAAGGAGCTACTGGGATGGACGAAGGTGGAGGTGGTGGGAGTGGTGGGAGTGGTGGGGTGGGAAACCAGTCGAGCAGTTGTCCGGCGACTAGTTCGTGGCCCGCGCGGTTCGGGTGATTGTTCTGCGACAGCAAGCGGGCGGGATCACGACCTGAGTTCACGGCAGCACCGAGGGCCGCGAGGCTATCCACGAGGGCGACATCGTATTCGGCCGCGAGGCGGCGGACGAGAGCGGCGTGCTGATTACGCTGATCGTTGGGATAGGCGAGATCGGCCTTAGTGTCGAGCGTCGGCATAAAGAGGATAACTTTGATGTGAGCCGCGAGCGCCTGCTCGATCATCGAGCGCCAGGCCAGCTCGGCGCAGTCGAGGCCGTTGGAGCGGTCATTGAGTGAGTAGTCGATTAAGAGCACGTCGGGCTTCAACGGGAGCACGTCGCGCGCAAAACGGGCGGCGCCCTTTTCGGCGTGCTCGCCGCCGATGGCGGTCACGATGACGTTGATGACGGCGTAGGGATAGCGGTCGCCGAGGGCGACGTGGAGCAGACGCGGATAGGCGTCGACCGTCCGCACGAGCCCGGCGCGCATGTAGCCGGCCGGCACACTGTGGCCGTGGGCCACGATGGCGAGGGTGCGGTTCTTCGGCCAACGGACCGCTGCGTAGCGCGCGAAATCCCGCAAGTAGTCGGCCGGTTCGGCGGCGGGCAGCGAGGGCAACGCGGCGAGAAGGAGCAACAGCGGCAGGAGACGGATTTTCATCGGGCGAGCGGTCGGCACGCGAAAGCCGGCGGGATCAATCCGCCGGGAGCTCCGCGAATTTCGATGCTTATTCTAGTTCGCGTTCAAGTTGAGACTAACGATCCAAGGCCAACCCGCAATTCCGCACAGCCGCTTTGTGTCGTTGGCCAACCGTGGCAGTCCGGCTTTAAGTTGGCGGACAACGCCGGCCATGTCATCGAACACGCGATTGGGAAACTCCTTCTCTCGCAGTTCGTCCCAGATGTGCTCTTGCGGATTGAGTTCAGGGGCGTATGCCGGCAGGCGCAGGAAGCGGATGTTGCGTGGGATGCTGAGGTCTTTGGAGCGATGAGAACTGGCACCATCCAAGATCATTATGATCAGGTCCCGCGGATGCGCTGCGCTGACTTGAACGAGGAATTGGTTCATGCGCTCGGCGTTCATTTTTTCGCAAAGCATCCAATCCAGTTCGCCTTCCCGCGGGCTGATGGCGCCATAGACATAGGTGAACTGCCGTTCGTAGCCATTGTCGACTACCGGCCGAAGTGGCGTCGGCGCCCAGCAGCGCTTGATTCTGACCATGCGCCCGAAGCGGGCCTCGTCCTGAATCATCAGGCGCACCCGACGGGGCTTCACAGGCTCGGCGCCGAGGATATCCGCCAGCATTTTGGGAAGTTTTTTTTCCAGTCCGCCTGCGCCTTGGGAGCGGCTTTCGGGTGTCGAGTGTCCGGTGCGACCTTTCGCCATCCGTGGCGCCCCAGCATTCGATACACGACCGTAGCAGCCACCAGCCGGCCGACCCGTTGGGCGAAGGCCGCCCGCAAGGACGACACGACCAGCATCCGCCCTTCCTTCGCTTGCGCCACCCAAGGCGCCAAAAACGCCTCTTCTTCTTTCCACGTCAAGAGCGCGCGTCGCCGCCCACCCCAATTCCTCGGCACCGCTTTCCCACGTGCGCTGCGCCGTCGAAACCGCGCCTGCAACCGCGGAACACTGGCGCGACCTACTCCAAGCAGAGTGGCGGTTTGCTCCAGCGTAGTTCCAGCTAACGCCGGCAACAGGATGGCTTGGGCGCATCTTAATTCCTCGGCGCTTTGCGCATCCGCTACGGCGGCGCGAGCACGTTTCACTGCGACAGGATCGATTCCGTGTGGTCTTGGCATACCAAGCATGTGTCATCTTTGGACTCATCTTGAAAGCTAATTAGAATTAGGCACAACGCGCTACCGGGTGGAAGTGAACCGACGAGCCAACCAACATAGCACGGTGAAGACCAGCGTGACAAAATGAAGCTGCGCGTTGAGCAGTTCCTCGGTTGCGAACCTCCATTTCTCAGGAGCGAAGATGGCCTACATTTGACTAAATATCCCAGTGCCTTGCGTAAGAGCGTGTCTACTAATTCCGCCGTGCCATTAACCAACGTCACAGCAACACGACAGCGCGTTGGGCCTATCGCACCGCTTCAACGGAGCGCGCTCGTGAGAGCGCGGCGACCCCGCTATCGTGTTGCCAACTGCGGCCGGAGCGCGGCTGGTCTGGTCGGAGCGAGGGAGCGGCGGCGCAGCCGCGAGCCCAGAGCGGAGCGCCAGACGAGCCGCGCCGTGCCGCACCCATCCCGTCCACCAGCCTTTCAGGAGGCGGCGCGACAACGGCGCGCCGGCGAGTGAAGGGCTGGCGTCGGTGGCGCCGGAGAATCGGGACTATCGGACGTCTACTTCCTCAGAAAATACATGACTAAAATTGTGAGCAATGATCCGCCCGTGGCACAGCCGAAGTAAGGCCATAGCCGGGTTTCGAGCGAGACGCGGGCGACCCAATTTTGGACCTTCTGCGCGGCGGCGTGATGCTCCTTCGTCGCGGCCTGAAATTCGCCGCACGCGGATTGCAGGCGCGTTGCGCATTCCCTCGCCGTCTCCTCGAAGCGTTTCGCGATTCGGTCGAGCGATTGGGCCGTCTGCTGTTCTTTGTTCTGCCACGTCGCGATGTTTTGCTCCAAGAGTTTCTGGTGGGCTGTGAATTGTGTGCGCACGTCGGCGGTGGCGTTCGTGGTGGCACACTCGTGTTTGGCGCAGAGCCGCGCGAATTCGGCGATCAATTTTTCGCGCTCCCCGGCGAGCGCCTCGGGCACCTGTCGGGAGATGCAGGTAAATACCGCCATGCCTTCGGCCAGAATGAGGAGTTCATCCTTCGGATTGAGAGTGCGCAGATGCGCCACGTAGCGGAAATACGAGGCGCGCTGCTCGGCGGGCAAATACGCGCCGATGCGGTCGAACGTCGAATCCGGGAATCGGTTGAGTTCGCTCACGGGCAAAGCAGACTGCGGGCGGAATCGAGCGCGGAGTCGATCTGCGTGGCGTAGGCCTGCGCGCGGATTCGGGCGGTCCCGCCGTTGAGGAGCGGGCCGCGGCCGTCGGCATCCGCCATCATTGTTTGCGCCGGTGTGAGGCCGCGGTTGTCGAGTTCGGTCTGAATTTCACGCGCGCGGGCGCGGAGCGAGATCACCGTCGGCTTTGCGGTGGACGCAAACGCACGTCCCGGGTCGGTGTGCTCGAAATAACCAAAGTCGTCGCCGGCCACATGGTTTTTTACGACCAGGTAGCGCACGCGATCACGGAGCGCAGCCGACCACGTAAAAAGCGTTTCCACGCTGCTCGCTGCACTCGTGATTGTCGCCACGGCGGTGAAGCGAAATCCCTCGGCAGCGAGACCATCGAACATAGTATCGATCCACTCGAATGTATCGCGGCCGGAGCCGGCCGCTAAGTCGGCAAGCGCGACGGGCGTCTCGGCCGCGAGCATCGTGTCAACGAAACGGTCGAGGCCACGTTCGGCGCGAATGTCGAGTTTGGTGGCGGAGGGAAAAAAGTGGCTCAGGGAGCCGCGCTGTTTGTTCTCGGTATCGCAGTCGAACAGCGTGGCGGGAATGTCGCGTGCGGCGTAGTAATCAGCGATAGCCGTGGCGACGGTCGTCTTGCCGACGCCGCCTTTGCCACCGCAAGAGAAGACGATGAGTTTCGAAGATAGAGTCATGGTGTGTGCGTGGTTTTTTCGAGCGGTTTTGCAGGGTCGTAGAACAGCCAGTCGCTGGGTGCGGCAGATGAGGCTGCCGTTTGCGCTGGCCGCAGTCGCGTAGCCGGTCCCGGCAGCGTCGCAACTGGTCGCGCGGGCGGCGGCAGTGAGATCAAGCTGCGCCGTTGCGCGCGGACTTTGACGAACGCGAAGATCGTCGACGGCGCGGCGCGCAGGCCGAATTGCGCGAGCAATCCGGACGCAATCTGCGGGTAGCTCAGGCGCTTGGCTCGACATTCCCGGATGAATTCGAGATGCGGGACCAACTTCGACTGGAACGGCGCGGTGGACATGGGATTCGAACAAATTTGAGCGGATTCGAGCTGGTCAGCCGGCAAAGTGACGAAGCTCGAACGAAGCTCGAATAGAGCTCGAACGGTTCGGCCCCGCCCGGCGCGGCCTGACCAATGCCCATTTTGGGCATAGGGATATTGCGTCTCTTCTTATCATGATTGGGATTTTCAGGGATTTTCGTGGTGCATTTTTGCCGAATAGATTTCTTCGGTTTTACTCGTTGAGCTGATTTTTGACTTTGAGGTGGTGAAGTGATTTCTGAGGTTACGATTGGTCCTGCTGGTGAGGTGAAGGGTGGGCCTTTTCTTGAGGTTGAACCGTGATGTGAGTGATATGAGTTTCGTTGGGTCGGAGCAGGCCTTGGTAGCGGTCATCTTTGACTTTGAGGTGGAGGCCGGTGCCTTTGCTTAGAAATTCGATGATGCGTTCGAGATCTTTGCCGTGGATCATCACCTCGTGTTCTGTCAGTGTGAGAATCAACAGCTCGTCCGTGGTCTGTTTTTTCCATTGCCAGCGATAGAGCCAGGTCAGGGGAAATCCTTCGGTGGCTCCGTTTTGCTGGGTGAGGATAAGGCATCGCCCGTTCTCGATCACGGTGCAGCAACCGGGCTCCGGACTCGGATTTACGGCGTCAGGGAATTTACTTTTCAGCGGCATGGCGGGGTCATGCGAAAAGGGTTAGAAGCGCATCCGCATCGCGGGCGCGTGCCGCACCGAGTGATGTGACCGCGCAGAACTGGTGCTCTCGCCGATGGCATGGCGCGGTTTTATTGGTAGCACGACCGCCGGAAGCGGAACGATCGTCGCGGGCAGTGGAACGAAAGGCGTGAGCAGTTCGCGCACGCGTTCAACCACGCTGTGCACCCAGCGGAGCCGGTTGCTGCGGGCCGGCGTCCAGACATCGAGCGCGGCCTGGCGGGGCCGATTCGTCGGGGGCAGCGCGTCGAACAACGCCGCCTTGTTCGGCGTGTAGCCGGTGGCCTGTTGGCGGGCGCGCGAGAACGCCACATAGGTGGCCTTCGCATCGAGTCGCGCGGCGCACACGATTACTTCGTCGCAGGTGCGACCCTGGGCTTTGTGCGAGGTCACGGCGTAGCCGTGGGTGAAGGCACGGAAGTCCGCTGGAATCGTTTTTGCGCGACCGGCTGCGTCGTGCGCGTGCCACGTCCCGGACGCATCGCGGGCGGCGAGCGTGAGCACCTCGCCGTTGACGAGACCGGCAGCGCGATGGTTCTGGCGGATGAGCACGCGATCACCGGTGGCGAGTTCAATCATCCGAGGCGCGGATGCGGTCCACGCGGTGGCATGGCGACGTGGCGAGACGTCGGTCTCGCGGCCATGTGCGTCGCGCACGCGAATCCCGCTACGCTCAACCGAAACGACTTCGACCGTCGTTCCCGCCGGGAGCTGCGCTTCGCGGAGCGGTCGATGCAACGTCAGCAAATAACCGGGCCGATAATTCGCGACCGTCTCCGCCTGGGCCTTCGTCCACGCGAGCGGTTCAGCGACAGTTGCAGGCTGGCCCTCGCCGAGCAGGCTGCGATTTTTCAAGCCGCGACGCACTGCGTCCGTGAGCCGGTGAATCTCCTCCCACGTAGGTGCAACGAGGATCACGTCGCGCTTCGCCGCGGCGCTTTCGACGTAATGCTCGGCGGCGCGTTTCACGTAGTCCGTTCCCTTGGCCTTGACCCACCCGAGCTGATTGAGCGCTTCCAACCCAGCGCGGGCTTGCCCTTGCGCCATCAATTTCACGGCACTGCGATATTCACGCGCGGTCTGCCGGCGGATGTCGGTCAATTCGCAGGTTTGCAGGCGCGAGTGATTTTCGAGGATCGAGAGAAAATCTCCTGCCTCGACGCCGCTGTGCTGGCGCGAATCGCCGACGAGGATTAGCCGGGCGCCCTGCGTTTGCACGAGCGCGCACAATTCCGCACCCTGTCGCGTGCTCGCGATGCCGGCCTCGTCTACGATCACGGTCGCCCCGAGCAAACGCGGCCCGTGCTTCGCCTCGCCGTTCTGTAGAAAAGCCGCGAGCGTGGTTGCCGTCGAAAAACCTTCGCTGCGCAGCACGGCTGCGGCGGACGTGGTGGGAACGCACGCGAACACTTCGCGGTTCGCCGCGACGAGGCCGCGCTGCACCTCTTGCAAGGTGAACGTCTTTCCCGCACCGGCCACACCGCGCAACGCGCAGACGCGATCAGTCGATTCGAGTAAAGATTTGACTGCGTGGCGCTGGTCGTCGGACAACCGCTCGCTGGGTTGAAATTTGGCGCTACCGAGAGGCGCGCATGCATTACGCCCGCCGTTGACGACAGCGATGGCGGAAAGTTCCTGCCGCAAACCCTCGCGCGTGGCGTAGGCGGCGTGGAGACCGTGCTCGCCGGGCCTCAACGACACACAATCGGTGGCCGTTCCCTCCGCGAGAGCTTGTTTGACGTTTTCGAGCGAGAGGCAACCGAGGTTTTGATTAAGAGCCTCGGCGAGCATCTCGTGGCCGCGCTGGACGCTCGCACGCTCGAACAGGTGGTTGCGTGCTTGCACGAGTGCCGCCGCTCCGCCTGACGTAATGGGTGCCGCCGGTCTCTGACAGCGAGCGGCATCGACCACAGCGTCCAACATCTGCGCACGTTCCGGCGAAAAATCCGCGCGCTGCCGGCGGCGGACCTCAGCAGTGGTGATTTCGGCAAGTTTACCGCTACGTGTCTGAGTCGTTATGCCGTGGATCTCCCGGGTCGTTGGTTCGCGGCCGTGTTTTTTCCTGAAAACGGCGACTTCCGATTCGATCTGGGCACGCCGTTTCGACGCCGTGGCGCGGTCCTCGGCGCTCACGCCAACGACTTCAAAACCTTCGACGATACCGCGGTCGCTGCGCGCGGTTTCGATTTCGTATCCGGCCGCGAGCACGCCACGGGCGAGCTCGTTTTGATAAACTTTACCCGCATAGCGGATGGCCTCGACCATTTCGCGTTCGGTTAGCGCGAACCATTTGTCGGCTTTGGCATCGAAGGTCGCGTTGGCCGTGACGAGGTGCGTGTGGAGCTGCGCGTCGAGCGCCCGCGAGGCGTCGTGCTCGAAGCGTGCGGCACAGAGATTGCCGGTGATCGCCGTTTGCTCCGACCACGCGGCGGCGCCACCACGCACTCGCCGCGCGGCGAATCGCTCCAGTTCGGCGAAGGCGACACCGACGGCTTCACGATGTGCCTGGCGCAATCGCTCGTCGCCAAACGTTACGGCCAGCAACGAAACGCTCTTCGGCGCCGAGCACTGGAAATCCAAAAATGCGATTCGACCGGTGCCAGTGCGCGCGGTCAGTTTCCGACCGGTGAGAGGATGGCGGTTGCAGCGTAACCGCTCGAACGCCTCGTCGTGTGCGCCAATGCCGCGACCGGCGAGGCCGAGACGCTTGGCGCCTTGGCCGATCCATTCGCCCGTGACAGACTCCCTTTCGGAATAGTAGTCATTCGCGGAAAGATGGTTCGCCAGGTAAGTCGAGCCGTCGCGCAGTTTTGCCATCGTGAACATGGCGCGAGAATGTACGCGCAAGGACGCGCAACCAAGTAGACCGGAATAACACCCGGCCTACATCGGTGTTAATTCACGAAGCTCGACTAACCTCGAATCACCCCGAAGGGGATCAATTGTCCCGGCGCACTTCGTGGGATTCAGACAGCACGCGTTCCAAACCATCGTAGAGCGCCCGAGCCGCCGCCGTGCGCACGCCTTCGTCGTGCTTGTAGCCGGGGGCATGATGGTCGAACCAAGCGTTTACGGTCTCGAACTTCGCGAAGGAACGCTGTTCGAGCACGGGGAAATGAATATCTTTCAGAAGTCCGAATCTCTCGGCATTGGCCTCGCGCCAATCCCGCACGAGGGCGCCAAGGACGAACTTCTGGCCGGGCCGGGTGGATTCCTCCCGGAGAGCCGGTAGGGCCTGAAGCAGCCGGCAATACGACGGGTTTGTTTCCCGGAGGATCGAACGCAGCGACCGGAGAAACAGCATCCACCAAAGATCGAATCGAGCCCGCATGTGGGCGATGGCACCACTGGCCGGAACGTTGGCAAAAAATCCCTCGGGCACCCGGCAAGCCGCCACTGCGTTCCAGTAGTTTTCGGCGGCGATCCTGCCCGCCCGGCGAGCTTCGGCCATGACCGGACGTCGAAATTCATCGAGGCGCCGCTCGCAATGGCGCAGTTCGACCGCGAGGCTGGCGGCGCTCTCAGAAGCGCGCACAAATGCGATCGAGTAGCCGCCACGAGCCGCCTCCAGCGAATCTCTCGCAGCGAGATATGCCCTGCCGCCAGACTGCCGGTAGGTGGCCTCGATAGCCGTGATTATCCGAGTTTCGGCCTCAGCCTCCCGCACATCGATCGCCCGAAGACGCAGATAGGCGCTTACTTCTGAAACGAAAGCCGCCTGCGCTCCGGGAAATGACGCGAGCGCTTCAGGCCAGTCCGACGCCGCCAATGCCCGAATCACACACCAATCGGTGAGCACTTCAGGCCAATGGGGCTGGGCGTAGCGTGAATTCAAGGTGCCGGGTGGAGGTCGTAGTTGCTGTAGATACATTATACCATCACCCACAAGCGCGCCAGCCGGCGGCTGCAATTCATCAGCGCGGAGTCATCCGCGAGGCGTCAAGGCGCCCTGATGAACACAGGTGGGGGCGGGGTGTTCGCCGCCCACGCTTCACTTCGTGGAATCTAGCGTGGCATCATTTCGGGCAGAACACCATGCACGGGCTTCATCGCACTCACTTGCCCTCCAACGCCATCGTCGCCGACGCCATGGCGGAGTGTGCTGAAGCCGGGTTGCTCGAAGAATTGCGAGCGGCGCTGAATCCGGGTCGAGATTGTCCGCAGGGCGATACGCTCCAGGCCGTGCGCGATCTCGTCTATGAACTTGCCGGCGCAAACAATCGCGACCTGGCGGTCGATGTCCTTATCTATGCGACCGGTATCGCCGAGTTCGATCTGACCAGCCTGCGCGAGTATGCGTGCAAACACGGACTAACTCCTGAGGGGTTTCGGCAGCACGTCCTAAAGATGCAGCGGCGACTGGGGTTGGCGCCGCGGCAGATGCAGCACGCCGATGCAAGCTGACGTGCCGCAACTCTTGGCGGCGTTACCCTCTGCCGGCATCGACCGCGCCACCCGGCTGGGCCTTTCACTTGCGCCAGAGATGGACGCGGATGCCTGGCGGCACCTCATCACTCGTGTCGCCAGTCTGGCACGCACGGCAACCGGTGCGCGACAGACGTTGACCGCATGGCTGGGGGATGCGCTCGCTTACGGAGGTGCGCGTGGGCGCGGCCTGATTACCGAGTGCGCCGACGCCGCCGGGTTCGACGCTGGCACCTTACGCAACGCCAAGATGGTATGCGCACGCATCCCGGTGTCATGTCGCCATGACGCCCTCACTTGGACGCATCACTGCGAGGTCGGACTCGCGTTCGCCGACGCGGCGGAGATCGAGCGGTGGCTGTCGATTGCCGAAGCGGAGCGACTTTCAACCTCCGCGTTGCGCTGCCGGGTGAGGGCGCAGGTTGCGGCCACGCAAGGGCGAGTGCCGACGAACGCAATGGGAGCATCGGTCGCCGCATTTCGTTTGATGCGTGAACTGCGCGCGGCGAGCCGGTCGCTGGCTCGCGAACGACACCTGTGGCAGCAGTGGTCGCCCGCGGCGGCGCAGCTGGCATTTCAGGAACTGCGGCCCCTGACGGAGTTCGTCGATGCCATGCGCGCGAGTGCCTTGACCGGGAGTGCAAATCTTCCCCTCGGCATCGCCTCGAAATGAGCGCCAGCGCCGCCGAGCGGTCAGCCCCGTGCGGGCACCTTCAACTTGGTGCGAATGTG
>JBKJRG010000343.1:0-10780 GCA_046594805.1 Opitutaceae bacterium
GTTCAGGGAAGTGACCGAGACAATTTTGTTGTTCTTCGTCGTGGCGGCGTAGACGTGCTCGTTGAGGAAGAGCCGGATGTTTTTCTCGGCGCGGACGAGGGTCTCCTTGTGCACGTCGCCGAATTCCTCGGCGAGGCCCGGGGAGTTCTTGGCCTTGTCCGCGAATTCCTCGACCATCTCGCCGATGTGCGGGTACTTGCCGCGGCGCAGCAGGCCCATCGCCCACACGCGCACCTCCGAGCTGCCGTTACCCCCGAGCACCGGGCGATTCTGAATCAATGCGACCTTGAGCCCCATCCGTGCCGCCGAAAGTGCGCTGCCCATTCCGCCATACCCGCCGCCGACCACCACCAGATCGAACTCGCCCATGTCGCGGGGCGTGGCCGGCAACGCGAGCCGCTCGCGGCGCCAGGCAGAGAGCGGCGCGGAATCGTTCGGCGGCGTTTCCGACCCATCCGTCGTGAAATAAAGTGCGTCGCAGCGGCCGTCGAAGCCCATCAGGTCGCGCAACTCGAGGGTCGTCTCCGGCTGCGTGATATTCACGGTGCCGCCATCGTGCCAGAACCACTCGGCCCCCTTGGTGCCGAAGTTTTCCGCGAGCGGCTGGTCGTTGATCAGCACCTGGAATTTGCCCGGGGTGCCGGGCGCCTTCCATTGCGCGACCCAATCCTTCGTGCGCACCCAGACGCGATACGTTCCTGTTTTCGGGAACGTCACCGTGGTCGTCGCGTCCTTGACCGGCTGGCCGAGCCCGTGCGCGATCAGGTAGGGCGAACCCATCAGCTCGATGAACTGAGTGTCGAGCGACCAGCCGCCGGGGCTCTTGAAACTCTCGGCTTCGACGAGGAGATGCTCCGCGCGGGCGGGCAGCGCGGCGCAAAGCAGGAGGGCGAGCAAACGAAGGTGGAGGAGCGTTTTCATGAAATTGGTTTGATGGTAGGGCTGCCGCTTGCCGGCATGCCGTCGCGGCTATCGCGTAATCCGCGCGACGGCACGGCGGCGAGCGCCGGCCCTACCCTTTGACGGGTTTTCGAATGGGACTCGGGACCGGGGTGTGTTGCCGCGAACGCAGGTGCATCAGGGTTTCACTCGTAAACCAACCACGCCGTCGCGGTCGTGTCCACGTCGGCGATCACGCGAACCCAGTACGCATCATAGCCGTCAGGAAACGGGCGCGTGATCGGCTTCCCGGCGGGCACCTCAATGGTCTCGTAAGTCACCCATTTTCCCGTGCCCGCGATATCAACCTCGACCTGCATCCGCACCGGCCGCGCGGATTGATGCGAGAGCGTGAGCGCCTTCTTTTCGTAGCCGGTCATCAGGTAGGGATCGGAAGGCTGGCGGGCCCGCACCGCGGAGTCTTTCCATGGGCCGCCCTGCCCCACCGGCCGCCCGAAGCGCCAGAGGTCGTCGACCGCACCGACCCAGAGCGCGACTTCGCCATCATCGGAGCGTACGATGTGACGGTTCGACGCGGGCGCATCCGCCGCCACACCGGAAATCACCAGCAATCCGCGCCAGCTCGCGAAGTCATGCAGTCGCCGATTGTGCGTCGCGATCGGCCGAATCTTCGCGATGCCGCCGGCATTCTCCGCCGGTAATTCGAACACCGTGCCCGCCGCGTTGATCAAATCGCGCTCGGTGCAGACTTCGCGCACGGTGCGTTCCGCGCCGAACGGACCCGCGCGATCGAAAGCCGCACTGCCCTTCGGCAGCCGGAAACGCCGGCCACTGTCGTCGGTGTACAGCACCGAAGCCGCATCGATCACGACGGAGTCGCGCGGGATGGCGACGTTCGCCTCCATCCAAGCGAGCGCCTTCGGCTCGTCGGAGCGCCGGAGCTTCATGTCCGGACCCATTTCATAAAAAGCCGCGGGCACCGGCTGGCCGTCGACCACCCGCGTCGCCGCGAACCCGAGCGTCTGTTTGCCGTCGCCGCGAGCGTGCAGCAGCCCGCCGCTGAGATTCTTCGCTGCCCCGCGGCCGAGCCCATCGAAGTCCGCCTCGGGTTGGGTCCCACGACGGTCGTTGTTCCGCATCGAGAAGAACGCCGTGGCGTGCGCGCAGTCGCGTGAGGCCTGCAGCCGGACCCAGGCGCCCTTTTCCCCGGCCGGAAACACGGTCGAGAAATAACCTGACGCCGGCACATCTATCCGTCGCAGCTCAGTCCACCGGTTGTCGCCCGCGCGATCGACTTCGAGCGTGAAGGTCACCGGCACGCCGGCATCATGCGTCAGGTGCAGCATCCGCCGATCGAACCCGGCGAAGAGGAACGCGTCCGAAACCGCGCCCGACCGCACCGGCTCGTCGAGCCAGACACCGCCCCGGCCCAGCGGGGGACCGAGCCGGTCGAGCAGCGCCGGTTCGATAAACCACAGGTTCGACTGCGACTGCCCGGGCGCGGCGAGTTTGCCCTTCGCCCGGCGCTTGTTGAGGAATTCGCTCTGGGCCGTGTCATCGCAGCCCAGCACGAGCCGATCGCCCCACCGGGTGAAGTCACCGAGCACCTTGAGATAATTCGAGCGCGGCACGACGCCGGCCGACTGCGCGACACCAAAATTGCGCGGAAAACGCCAGAACGCGCCGTGCATCGTCATCAGCAGATCGGTTTCACCGATGTCGCGGATGCGCGGCCACTCGGTGTTCCAGCCGTGCGCGCCGTCGTAGGAGTGACTGGCCTTCGGCAGCCGGTACGAGTGCCAGGTGCCCGCATCCAGCACCATCAGGATCAGCGAGCGATGATCCCAGCCAACGGTCCAAATCGGATCGGTCGCGGGGTTCGCGTTGCCACTGAGATCGCCGGGACCGGTGACCTCGGTGAACTGGTTGCGCCGGATCACCCGCCAGGTGTCGCTCGTGCCATCCCACTCGGCGAGCGCGCCGCTCGGGATGTCGGCCTTCTCGCGGGCGAGCGGGGAATTCTCGCCGTTGTTCGCATACACCAGCCGGCCCTGGCCGGAATACAGCCCTTTGCCATGGTAGCCGGGCAGATTGGCGCGGCGAAACTCCTCCTTGATCTGCTCATCGCGGAACAGCTCGGTCACCGCGAGCGTCTTTACGTCGACCTCATAAAAACCCTCTTCCATCGAGGCATAATAGATCTTGTTGGCGGGATCGGTGAGATGGCGCGCGTTGCCGGTCGGCCGGCCATACATTTGCTCATACGGGATCACCCGGACATTCCGTTGCGCGTCGATCGCGTAAGGCCCGATGAACAGCTGCTGCGACTCGCGGTGGATGAATCGATTCGCCGGCGTGCCGCCAATGCTTTCCGGCCGCACGGTGCGATTCAGCGCCGCATCGATTTCGTAGAGCTTGTCGGTCGAGCCTTTCGGGAAATGCGGCGCGTAGGTGACGACCCAAAGCCGATCCGCCCACGGCACGACCGCGCCGGTGCCGCACTCGCTGTGGGCATTGAAATGGGCGAGGTGCGGGTAGATGCCGCTGATTTCGAATGGAGCGGGGGCCGCTGGGGGGGCGGACGCGGCCGTGACGACGCTCGCGAGCGCTACGGCGAGCGCACCAACACACCCCGCCCTGCGGGCACCCCGCTCGAGAGGGGACCCTTGCAGGCGGGTACGCGGGATTGAGTCCCCTCTCGAGAGGGGTGGCGCGGAGCGACGGGGTGTGTTGGTCTGAACGACGCTCACGGACGCATCGCTTAATACGTCCAGCTCGACGTCAGCGAGAGCTTGCGCGGGGCATTGAACCACTGCGCGTACCGGAAGGCACCGTTGCTCGCGCTGCGCAGCATGACCACCTGGTTGGCGTCGAAGAGATTGGCGACGTTGATTTGAATGGACGACCGGATGCGCCGGTGCGGCGTGAAGCGGTAAACAACGAAGAGATCGTTGAGGAAGCGGTCAGGGAAATAGAACATCTTCCGCTTGTTGGCATCGAGCATGTCGTTGTACATCCAGCCGCGATAGCCCTGTTGGTAACTGGTGCTCAGACCGACAATCACGCCGCGAAGGCGGCCCTCGTGAAACTGGTACCGGTTGATCAGGCTGTAGCTGCGCTCGGGGTAACCGACGGTTTTCTCCCCGGCGCGCCGGACAATGAAGCCGCCGCCGCTGGGCGAGGTGAAACCGAGCTGGTGATCGGTGATCGGAAGGCCGGTCACACCGGTGCCGACGCCAGGCGTGAGCAAGCCGAGCTGCTGGGCGTTGAGAATGTAGCCGGACTCCGGATCGAAGCGGGCGCGGAAAAGATTGGTCTCGGACTGATCCCGGAGCATCGCGAGCGAGAGCGGAATGGGGGCGGACGCCGGGTCGGCCGGATCGGAAGGCACCATCAAGGGCGTGATCGCGGCGGTGGCATTGGCCTTCACGCCAACGACACTCTGGCCGCCGACGGTCGTGGTGTGGAACTGATCGTTGTAGAACTGCGGCAGGCTGACGTCGCTTTTCTCGAGGCCATCAGCAGTGGCGAGGTTGAAGCGCACTTCCCATCCGCGGACGGGGCGGGCGCTGAGGGAGATGTTGAAACCGTCGGAGGTTTTACTGTAGGTGTAGGCATTGCCACCGGCGCGGCCATTGATGCCGGGCGGATCGACGTCGTCGCGGGGGCCGATGGTCGCGATGAAGTTGCGGCCTTCGGACTGGTAGTAGTTGAGGTTGCCCGAGACGCGACCGCTGAAGAGGTCGTACTTGAAACCGATGTCCTTGCTGACGCCTTTCCCCGAGGGCAAAGGCTGATTGTAGATGTCGCGGTTGGTGTCGAAATTGATCTTGGCGTTGGTCGCGTAGTTCACCGAGACGCGCAGCCCGCGCACGGGAGTGTCGACGACCGCGCCGAGCGTGAGGCTGTCGTAGGAGTTGGCGAGGCGACGGACGCCGATGTGATTGCGATAACCGGCGGCTTCCTCGATGCGGTAACCGGCCATCGTGTCGATCCGGCCCTTCCACCATTCGCTAAAGAGGGACGCGCCGGTGCTGGTCTCGCGCGTATCGTCCATCGTATAAGCGGTGTTGGCGGGATTGCCGATGGTGGCCGGACTGCCCACGGCCGTCCTGAGCGCGCCGGAGAGGCCCATGGGGTTGCGCTCGGTGGGCGGGACGGCGCCGGAATAGATCTGGGGCTCGTAGTGGTAGGTTCTGCCGTTGGGATGCTGGATGTAGTAATTGCGCCAGTCCTTGCCGCCGATGATCTGCTTGGGAAAGATCGGGAGCCAGGTGTTCGGCATCACGATGCGGCCGGATTCGGCGTCGGTGACGTTGGCGACGTTCTGGATCGTCCGCCCATCGGCGCCCACTTCGTAGAAGCGCCACGGCTGCTGGTTAGTCCAGGAATCCATGTCCTGATGAAACACACTGGACTGGTGCCGGCCCCAACGCCGGAGGTCCTTCTGGTAGGCGAGGGCGGCCCGGTAGCCCCGCGCGCCCGTCCAGAACGGCGTGGCGGTCATGGAGGTATTGAAGGCCCAGTCCTGGCCGACCTGCCCGGTGACGGGATTGACGTAGAGGTTTCCGGTCGCGCCCGGCGCAAAAACATTGGTGCTGCTGGCGCGCAGCGCGTCGTTGATGCGCGCGTCGTGGCCGTAGCGGAGCTGCAACGCGAGGCCTTCGGCCAGCGTCGCCTCCGCCACAACCGAACGGATGGTGTTGACGTAGGCGTCGCGGTGAAACGGCGCGATCGCGGAGTCGACCTTGGTGACATCGAAGACGCCGTTAAGGAAAGACTGCGCGGCGGGCAGGCCGACGAGGTAGCGGATGTTGGAGCCGTTGATCTGGAGGTTGCTCTTGTTGGAATTGATCGTGGGGTAGCCGAACGGATCGGTGGCCGGCAGCAGAAGGCTGGAGGGCGCGGTGACCGTGACCGCCTGCGCGAAAATCGTATCGCGCGCGTAGTGGCGATATTCGCCGCGAATCTGCAGCCGTTTCCACGGCTGCACCGTGGCCGCGATCTGCAGGCCCTCGGCCTGCTGGCGGAGGCCGGGACGGAAGTTGCGGATGTCGCTCTTCACGGCATTGGCGCGGAGGGCGAAATATTTTCCGCCGGCCTGGGCATCGAACGTGAAGCGGCGCGAACCCTCGGAATCCCCCAGCGCGGAAAACGAGGCGGTGGGCCGCCGGTTGAGATAGGCGCGCTTCGAGGCGCTGGTGATTACGCCCCCGGCGTCGCCCGAGCCGAAGAGCAGTGAATTCGAGCCGCCGATCGCCTCGACGCGATCGATATCGAAGGAGTCGAGCAACGTGGTGTCCGAGCGGAGAAAGCCGTCGCGGCGCGGATTGTTAATCTGGAGCCCGCGCATCGTCATGCTCTTTGGATCCTGGCGATCGCCCTCGAGCATGCCGCGGACGTCGTCGCCCGCATTGATCACCGCGGGCCCGAGGCCGCCGAATTTCCAGAGCATCTCGGTCATGTCGACGACCCCGAGATCGTCCATCATCTGGCGGTTGAAAACCTTGGCATCGAGGGCCGTCTTGTTGAGGGCGGTGTTGGTGCCGGTGACGGAATTGGTGTTGGTCGAGTCGTAGGTGTCGTTCGCATCCCCCCTCACCTCGAAGACCGTGAGCGTGACCAGATCCTCCTTGCGCACAGCCGCGAGCCGCTTCTTCCGCTCCTCCTCGGTCTCGTTGGCCGGAATGGTGGTGGCGGCGGCGGGCGCGGCGGCATTGCCGGGCGACGGAGCCGGCGCTTGGGCGGAAAGCATCGGCCGGCCAGCGAGGGAAAGGCCGAAAAGCAGGTAAAAGCGGAACGGGGAATGCATGGTGGTCCTTGGGCGACCCAGGCCGGCGGTCAGGAGCTGGCTTGAGCCGGCCAGCGCGATGCCGGCAACGGGTTGGGAGTTGGGAAACCAAACGACCGCTCCAACAAGAGGGAATGAAACGACCGCGGCAAAGACAAAAGCCGGGCCGCGTCCGGCAAACTCCCGACAAGGGTGCGTGAGCCGGCACTTGCTTAAGATATTAGCCGTCGCCAGTGTTAGAGCGATGTTCGTCCACCCTCCAACCAGCCCCTGGCTTGATGTTGCGGGTCCTTAATTTTTTTCGCGCTTCGGTGCGGGGTCGGCTGGCGTTGCTGGTGATTGCAACGACCGTGCCGGGAATCCTCCTCGTGGGGTTGCTCATCCGGCAGGCGTATCAGGACGAGCGGGCGGTCGTGGGCCAGCATTTGCTGGCCACCGCGCGCGCCGTTTCCGTCCTGATCGATTTGCGGCTGGGCAAGAGCGAGGCACTGCTGGCCGGGCTGGCTACGGCACAGTCACTCGACCGGGGAGACTTGACGTTCTTTGAGGAGCGGGTGCGCACTGCATCGCGCGGCTTGGAAGGAACGATCGTGCTGGCCGATCCCGACGGGCGGGCGCTGGTGGTCGCGCCGACATCCCCGGCGGGAAAACTCCCGGCGATGGAACTGACCGGCGAGTTCGGCGAAACGGTGCGGGCCGGCCGCACCTTTTATTCCAATCTCCTCCCCGGGCCGACGGCCAACCGGCCATTCTTCATCATCACCGTACCGGTGACCCGGGAGAACCGGTTGAAATACACGCTCAGCTACGTGGTGCCGGCGGCGGCGCTCGCGGAGTTGATCGACCCCTCGCGATTCTCGAGCGGACTTTTCGTTTCCATCATCGACCGGGAGGGGACGATTGCGGCGCGACACCCGAACGGCGATCGCTTCGTCGGAGGCAAGGTCGTGCCCGACATGGTCGCCGCAATCCTGGCGCAGCCGGAGGGCTTGCGGCGGACGGTGACGCTGGAAGGAGTGCCCGTGCTGACGGCCTTCAGCCGGGGGCCCGAGACGGGTTGGGGCATCCTGATGGGCGCGCCCACCTCCACCTTGTATACGCCCGCGCGACGGGTGTTGTGGACGGGTTTGGCGGCGACGGCGGTCGTGATGGCACTGGCCATTCTCGTGGCCTCGTGGATTGGCCGCTCGCTGGTCGAGAGCGTCGATCGGCTCGTGGAAGACACGGATACGATTGGCCGCGGCGGCGTGCCGGCGCCGCGTGACCGCGGGCTGGCCGAAACCGATTTTGTCGCAAAGGCCATTACGGCGACCGCCCGCCGGCTCGGTGAACGCAACCGGCAAAATGCCACCCTCACCGCCGCGCTGCGTGCGGAACTGGATAAACAGAAACGCGCGCAGGAAACCAACGAGCGGCTGGCGGCAATCGTGGCATCGTCGCACGACGCCATTATTGGCCAATCCCTCACGGGGGAAATCACGAGCTGGAATCAGGGCGCGCAGCGCATCTTCGGTTACACCGCAAAGGAAATTGTCGGCCGCACCAGTTTTGCGCTCGTCCCGCCGCACCGCCGGGCGGGAGAGAACACCATCCTGTCGCGCGTGGGCCGCGGGGAGCGCCTCGACCACGTGGAGGTGGAACGGCGGCACAAGGATGGCAGGCTCGTGCCGCTGGTGCTCACCGTCTGGCCGCTGCTTGATGAAGCGGGGCAAGTCATGGGCTCATCGACCATCGCGCGTGAGGTGACGCTGCGCCCGCAGGTGGCGGCGCAGCCACCCTCCGCCGCCGGGGCGCCTCCCGCGAAGGCGGCACCCGATGAATAGAGCGACTCCATCGGCCCGACCGAGCGCGGTGTCCTCACGACCTTCGGCCGCGCCCAGCCTAGGACAAGTCACCGGGATACACCTTCCACGGCCACTGCACGCACCCGTCCACGTCCCGGATCAACGCAAAATCCACCTTCCCCTTCAGCACGAAGGGCAGCACGTCCAGGGCTGCCGGGAGCGCCGCCCGCGCCGCGTGCCAGCTCTGGCCGCTGACGTAGACATCGTCGACCAGCAGCACGCGGCGCCAGCCACCGAGATCAGGCGCCGGCGAGAGCAAACGCGGCGCCGGGAATCGGGGTTCGTTGGCCTCGTCGCGGTAGTTGAGAGCAATGACTTTCAACTCCAGGCCCAGCTGCCGGGCGACCAGGGCGGCGGGCACCACGCCTCCGCTCGCGATGCCAATGACGCCATCGAGACCGGCAGGAAAATTCCACGCCGCCAGCCGGGCACTCACATCCTTGAAAGAGAGCGGGGTCATCGGGACAGGTTTCGCTTCACGTGTTGTTGCGCCGGAAAAACGCGTTGAGGTCAACGCGTTCCCCCCGCTGCATGCAGCTGCCTTTTCGGCCCCGCGTGAATCTCCTCCTGTTCGAGTCCCATGAGCTGAACGTGCCCCTGCCCCGCACCGATCGCCGGGCGGTTCACGTGCTCGAGGTGCTGCGGCGGGCGGAGGGGGACACGTTCGACGCGGGATTGATCAACGGACCTCGCGGCAAGGCCACGCTCACGGCGATTGCGCCCGCAGCGCTGACCCTTTCCTTCGCGTGGGGCGAGCGGCTGCCGCCCGCGCCGTCGCTCACGTTGATCGTCGGGTTGCCCCGGCCGCAAACCGCGCGCGACATCCTCCGGGACGCGACCGCGCTCGGCGCCACGGCGCTGCATTTTATCCGGACGGAAAAGGGCGAGGCGAACTACGCGCAGAGCACGCTCTGGTCTTCGAGCGAATGGCGCCGGCATGTGTTCGCCGGCGCCGAGCAAGCCTTCGACCCGCGCATCCCCGAGGTCACTCACGGCCGCCGTCTCGCGGAAATCCTCTCCTTGCTGCCCGCTCAGCGGGCAGCCTGCGCACTCGACAACTACGAGTCGTCGCAACCGCTCAGCGAGATTCCGATGACGCGCGACACGCCCGCCGTCCTCGCGCTCGGCGCCGAGCGGGGCTGGGCGGGGGCGGAGCGCGATCTGCTGCGCGCGCAGGGCTTCAGGTTCGCCCATCTCGGCGAACGCGTGCTGCGAACCGAGACCGCAGTGATCGCGGCGCTTTCGATCGTGCGCGCCAAGCTTGGCTTGATGTAAGCCGGGCATCCGGGCCGAACGGACCGCCCTTCACCCAAAGAGTCACCCCGCGGGTGAAGCGCGGGAGGCCCGGCGAAAAAACGCCGCCGTCGGCTGGTGCGCGCCCTTGCCCAGTCGCTTCAGCAACGTCCATCCCTCCGGCGCGAGCTCGAGTTCGCCCGGCAACTCGAAGACGACGATGGCGTCAGGCTTGGGAGCGAGCAATTCCGCCAGCCGGCCAAACAGCGCCGGCGCGATGTCCGCGATGAGGTCGTAGGGGGGATCGACAAAAACGAGGTCCGGCACCCCAGCCCCACCCGCTGGCACGCTGCGCGCGTCGGCCTGCACCACGATCAGCTCGCGCTGGTCGCGACCGAGGCTCTTGCAGACGGCTGCGATATTCTGCCGCACGCAAGCGGCGGCCTTCGGGTTCTGCTCGACGAAAACGCCGCCGGCCGCGCCGCGGCTCAGCGCCTCGAGTCCGTACGCGCCGCTTCCCGCGAACAAATCGAGGAACCGCGCGCCCACCACGCCCGTGCCCAAGCTCGAAAACACCGACTGCCGCATCCCGTCGGTGGCCGGCCGCACCGCATCGCCTTTCGGGACGCTGAGCGGGATACCGCGGGCGACGCCACCGCTGATACGCATGGGTGGAGCGCCTTAACCGCGGACGGAAGCCGGCAAGACGGCCCCGGCAGTTGCGCCCGGGGCGAATCGGGATTTAAAGGACACGCCGCGATGACACCGCCGCTGTCCGACCACTTCAACGGGAAAACTTTTTTCCAGCCCCGCGATAATCACGCCGTGCGGCGGCGGGACTTTTGGCGCTGGCGGCTGACGGCGAAACCGACCCCGTGGCCGAAGCCGGTTGCCCACCTGCCGCCTCCGCCGCCGCCCCAGCCGCGCGGCAGTGAAATCGTTGCGACCTGGATCGGGCAGTCCTCGTTTCTGCTGCAAAGCCTCCAGGGTAATTTCCTCTTCGATCCGGTTT
>JBKJRG010000455.1:0-14206 GCA_046594805.1 Opitutaceae bacterium
GCGAAAAGCGGCACTGGCACCACCATCCGCGTGCAGCAGCCAGGCACGGGCGATTCGAATCCCGCCGTCCCCCAGTCGCCGTTGGCCTTCCAAGGCCAGTTCCGGCGCCGTCGGCAATGGCAGCACCGAGAGCGACTCGATGGAATCGGTTGGCCCCGCCGTGGTGCCGGCCAGGGCCGTCATGGCGGCCACGTATTCCCGGACGCAGGCGCCGGGTTCGCCGAGAAAGGGCATGCGACCCTGGTCGAGCCAGAGGGCGCGCTGGCACATGTTCAGGACGAACGAAAGGTCATGGGTGACGACCAGGAGCGTGACGCCGCCTGCCACCAGTTCCTGCAGACGCCGGCTGCATTTCTGCTGGAAAAGGATGTCACCCACGCTCAGCGCCTCGTCAATAATCAGGATGTCCGGCTCGACTGAGATGGCGACCGCGAACGCGACCCGCATCAGCATGCCGGTCGAGTAGGTTTTCACCGGCTGCTCGATGAACGTGCCGATGTCGGCAAACCGCGCGATCGCGTCGAACTTCTGCTCCATTTCAGGGCGCGAGAGCCCGAGGATCGCTCCCGCGAGGAAGATGTTTTCGCGACCGCTGAACTCGGGATTGAAGCCGGAACCCAGTTCGAGGAGCGCCGTGACGCGTCCGTGCACGCCACAGGCGCCGGCAGTGGCCTGCAAGGTCCCCGCGAGGATTTGCAGCAGGGTGCTCTTGCCCGCGCCGTTCCGGCCAATGATGCCGAAGGCTTCGCCCCGCCGGACGGAGAAGGACACCTCGCGCAGGGCGGCGACTGAGTCGGCGTCCTCAGCCGCTGAAGAGCGGCGGCGCAGGCCCAGTCCCGTGGCGAGCCATGCCCGCAGGGAGACGTCGCGCCGGTACACCTTGCCGAGCCCATGGATTTCCACTGCTGCCTGGCTGCCCGCGACGGGCGCGGAGGGACGAGTGGGGGCGACCATGTGCGCTTGTTACACTCCGTCGACGCGTCCAAACCAAGAAAAAAAAAGGGCGACCGGTTTCCCGGTCGCCCTTTGCGGCGTTACCTAATCAACAAGTTATCAGGGACTCGGCGCAACGTAGGTGCCGGAGCCAAGGTTCTGCGGATCCTTACCGGCCAGGTTACCACCCTTGCTCAGCGCACTCAAGTCCTTCAAGGTCGGCGAGAAGACGGTGAGGATGCCGGTCACGAAGAGCGAACCGGTGCTCGGGATGATGGTACCGAGGGCAGAGATCGTCAGGTTACCATTGATGAAACTACCACCAGCAGTGGTGATGAAGTTGCCATTCGTGCTGATCTGCACGGGGCCGGCAGAATTGCTGCCACCGCGGAGATTGAACGTGGTATTCTCAGTGAGGATCGCACCAGCAGCACCCGCGACGAAACGGACACCACCGAACTGATTGCCGCCATTGCTGAGGTCGATGCCACCCTGGCTATTGACGAAGGTTGCACCTCCGTTGACCAGCAACGCACCGCTTTGGCGAATCGTCTGACCCGCCGCGGAGTTGGTTACATCGAGCGAACCACCGATGCTGCTCGCTCCGAGGGTGGTGTCACCGGCGGAATCGAGGACGGTCACGTTACCGGCAGAGGTGAATCCGACGATCGCGTAGTTGCTGGTCGCGAGACCAAGCGTGATGGAACCGGTCGGAGCGGACAGCGTGGAAGTACCGCCCACGATCACGCGGTTCAAGCTGAGACCGGCAAGCGTCGCGTCCGTAGTATCAATGATGTTGGAGGCTTCCGAAGTCGCCGTGAGGTTACCGCTGGTCGTGACCGACCGCATATTCAGCGTGGTATTCTCGGTCAGCGTGATGTCGCCGGAACCGGTCGTCGCCACAATGCCACCCATGCGATTGCCCGTGTTGCCAATGGTAATGGCACCCGTGCCAGCCGTGGTGAGCGTGACCTGGTCGAAGGCATTAATCCGGGTGCCTGCGAATTGGCTCACACTGGAGTTCACAAGGTTGTTTAACGGACCGGTCAGATCGACCGTGAGCTTGCCGCCCGTGGTGATGTTTCCGAGGACCGTCGCGCTATTCTGCTTAATCATCACTTCGCCCGCTGCGGTGACATTGATGCGACCAGCGATGACATTCACGGTGCCGACATTGTCGTCGAGCAGCACGCGGCCCAATGGGGCATTAAAGGTCGCTGAGCCGGTGCCCACGGTGACGCCGAGGCTCGCCGCGTCCTGGAAGATATCACCTGAAGTGCTGGTCGCAGTAAGCGAGCCAGTGCCGTGTATGCCGGCGCGGACGAGACGGAGAGTGCCACTCTCCACGAGCGTCGCACTTCCGTTGTTCCCCGTCGTCAGTGTGACGCCGCCGAAGCTATGGCCGGCACGATTCACCGTGATGCCGCCCGTGGAGGCGAAGGTCACGGGCCCGAAGACCCGGACGCCTGCGACGCTATCCGTGATGGCACGATTCGCGGTCGTGGTAAATGTGGTCAGCCCAGTGTAATCACTCGTGTAGCTTCCAATTGTGAGGGTGCCTCCGTTGGACGTGAACGAAGCAGTCGGAGCGGTCGAGGGAACTGCCGTCAACGTGCCATTGACCGTGAGGTTCGAGGCGGAGTTGAAGGCCACGATGCCGCCGGCGGTGACGGTCACATTCGAGATGGCATTGGTCGGACTAGTGGCAGTAATCGCATCCGCCGCATTGAGGACGACGTTACCCCCAACATTGGTCGGAGCGCTCAGAATAATGTCGTTGCCAGCGCCCAAGGCGGTGACCGTCAGGTTCCCGGTGATCCCGTTGCCGGCCGTGCCCGTGATCCGATCGATCGTCGTGGTGGCCTCGTTAACGACCGTGAGATCACGGGCGAGATAATTGGCAATCGTAGCTCCGTTCGGGCCTGCGTTGCTCACAAAAGCGAAATCGTCCAAGATCGAGATGGTGCCGGCAAGGACGTTGCCCGCACCTGCGCCCGCTGCGTAATTCAGCGAGATGCTGCCCGGAGCTGCCGCCGTGCCCGCGCCAACGACCGTGGCACCCGTAATCTGGAGCCGGCCGGTGTTGATGATATCACCACCCGTGCTCACGGCCCGAAGGGACGCGGCCGAAATCGTGCCCAAGTTAAGGGTCGACATTTCATAGACGGTGAGAGCGCCGGTGGTCGTGGCATTGAGCTGCCCGAAGGAGTTCTTCAGGTTGAAGCCGAGACCGATGCCGCCGTCCAACGTAATGGCACCGGAGCCGCTGGCGAGGGTGACCTTGCCGAGTGCCGTGATGTTATCCGACAGGTCGGTGATGGTCCCGTTCGCCGCAACCGTGTTGATCGACAGCTCGGAGCCAAATCGAAGGGCGTCGCCCGAAGCGGTGCCGAGCACGACCGATGCCGCGGTCACCGAAGTAACACCAGTGGTGCTGGTCCCGTTGCCGAGCGTCACGCCCGTGGCATCAACCACCGAAGCCCCGCTCGGAGCACTCTTCAATACGAGGCGGGTGAAATCGTTGGTGGCAGTGTTCAGCACGATGCTGCCGGTGACTGCGTCGAAGGTGGCAGTACGATTCGTACTAGCATCGAGTCCGGCTTGATTTACGGTGAGCGCACCAGCGGCTTGGGAGATGTTGGTCTGCGCTGTGACGGTGAGGTTACCACCGATCGCGGCAGCCGGGAGCGCAATCGCACCGGTCGTGGACGTGAGCGTGACATTGCTAGCGGTGGTGGCGGCAGTGACGAGCGACGAGAACGTCAGGTCGCCCGGCCCAACGAAGGAGATGGCGGAATTAACTGCCTGCGTAAGCAGGGCAATGGTGCCACCCGTTACCGTAACACCGCTACCGCTGTCGATAGAGCTGGCATTGGCCTGAACGTTGAGATTTCCCGTAACCGTACCCGTGTTGAGCTGGATGCGGCCGGCAGAAGTAATAGACGCGGGGCCTGATGTCAGGTTGATCGCGACGCGCTTGGTGTTGCCGCTGACACCGGCGGTGCCGGGGGTTCCGAAGGTACCAAGAGTGCCTAGAGTTATCGCGCCCAAGCCGCTGTTCAGCGTGAGGGTGGAATTGTTCTGCGTGTCACCCACCGCGAAAAGATTGGTCGAGGTGATGGCTCCACTCGCGGTCGGGCCGACCGAGGTAATCGTGGCGGTGCCGCCGAAAACCGTGGTCTGGGCTGACTGCGCGAGATTGACCGCGCCGCCGGTTGAATTCACCACGAGGTTGCCGTTCCCGGCCGTGGATGAGGTTGCGGCTGTGCCCAAATTCAGCGCATTGGCCGCCGAAAGATTAACTGCCCCATTCTGGGTGTTAACGGTGAGGGTGCCCGCCTGGATATTGCCAGACACATTCGCGCTCAGGCCACTCACAAAAACATTGCCCGTGGCACCTACGTTGATCTGCGAACCGGCGTTGGAAACGGCAACGGTGACAGGCTGCGTCGCTGTGCCTACATAGGACAGGTTTCCGTTGGCGACGAAGAAAAACTCCGACTCCGGAATGGTGCTCAAACCCAGCCCGGCCGCGTTAACCGTGGCGGTGGAGCTGAGCGTGATACCAGCGGGATTGAGGATGAAAATGCTGCCATTCGAAACCAGCGCACCGTTGACGATGGTCGCACCACTCGACACCATGTTCAGCACAGCCGAACTGGCGGAGGGCAACGTCCAATTGATGGTGTCTCCCAATGCAATCGTGTTCGTGGCGCCGGTCGGGCCACCACCAAATTCAGTCCATTTCAGCACCAGACGATTGGTCGTCGTGTCGGTAATCTGGAGCAGGGTGGTTCCCACCTGTGTGAACGTCGTCGCTACAGAGTTGGAGGTGACATTCCCGGTAGTAGCGGGCAATGCCCACAATGGCGCCGGCAACGTGGCCAGCGGAGCAGCAACCAGCGCGGAAAGTAAAAACTTTCGCAGCGACAGGCTGGTCTTTGATTGGATCTTCATGAGATGAGACTGACTAGTGTTGTTGATCGAGACGGTATACGCCATTTCAGAACCGAGACAGCGAAAGCCACCGATGCTTGGCAAGCACATTTTTTACAAGGACTCCCCTGTATATCTGTGACCGCCGCACCGAGACCACCGCTGCCACGCAACCAAAAGGGGCTACGCAGCAAGAGCTGAGTCCTCGCGCTTTTGCAGAGCGCATGCCAGCTTCGCGTTCGTGGGACTTCCGCTTGTGCCTGAGAGCGTAATGCAACTTCGAGCTAAATCCTCGGACGTCATCTCGAAGGGGATTCACTCCCAAATCTCCCTGCATTGTGCGCATTTTTCCCCAAACGCGACCGGATCCAATCCGGCGGATTTGCCTCAATTCCCGTCCAGCAAAATTAATGTTGGGAAGCCGGCCGAATCATAGTGCTCGGGCCGTAATGAAGCGATGCTTTCCGAACCGACCTCCCCCGAAAAGCCCGTGTCGAATTTCAGGCCCGGCACCTGCAATGGTGGGCGGCCACGACGACTCCTTGCCATTTCGAAAACCGGACAAGAGCCTGAACAAATTTACCCTCACCCAGTCCACTCCGCTACTATTCTCTGCACCATGTCATTCCGTCCCGTTGTTATTTTTTTGTGGTGTTTGCTGTCGTCAGGCGTCGGTTTCGCCGCCACCGCGCCCGAAGTCTACCCGCTGACCAAGCTTCTCCTGGCGGAAACAGAAGCCCAGGTGAGTGCCCTCCCGGCCGAAAGCGGTGGAAGCGGCCGGCTATTTGTACAGGACCTGCCCATTTTTGCCGGGGCCGAATTCGAGGCTGCCATCGCCCCTTTCTTCGGCCAACCCATAAGCCTCGAACTCGTCAACAGCCTCATTGCGGCCATCACGAATCACGCGAGGAAACACGACTGGCTCCTGTCCAAGGTTCTGGTTCCGGTCCAGAAAATCGACTCCGGGACAATTCGGCTCGCCGTAATTCTTGGTCGATACAGCGATTTCGCGTTCCAGGGAAATCGCTGGTTCAGCCAGAAAATGCTGCAACAACGCCTGGGCCTGAAGCCGGGTGACGAAATCCGACTTTCGACCCTCGAGGAGGCCGTGAATTGGGTGAATTCCAATCCCTTCCGTCAGGTCAAAGTGATGGTCAAGGAAACCCCGGACCAGCCGGGCAAGGGTCAACTCATCCTCGCGGTCCAAGAGCGGATGCCGCTGCGGGTCGCCTTTACGGTCGACGACTCGGGAAATGACATCATTGGCAAATATCATTTTGCCGGGTTGCTGCAGTACGCCAATCTGTGGGGACGCGATCATCAGGTCTCCTACCATTTCGTCACGGCTGAAAATCCCCGGGTTTACCAAGGGCATGCGATCGACTATCGCGTCCCGCTGGAAACCCGTCATTTCCTGCAGTTCACCGCGAATTACGTTCGCACGCATCCCAGTTTCGGCGGGGCCTTTACTCAAAAAGGTGAAAACTTCTCGGTCGATCTGCGCTACACGATTCCGCTTCGGAGGGGTAATGCGCCCCGGGACGTTTACTTCGGCGCCAATTTCAAGGAGACAAACAACAATCTCCAGTTCGGCGGCACCCAAGTTTTGAGCAGCAAGACTGACCTCTTCCACATTTTCAGCGGCTTTTCGACGGTGGAGCGCGACAGTCGGGGCGCCTGGATGTTTGCGGGCTCTGTTAATGCCAGCCCGGGGAACGTGAATTCCCGGAATACGGATGAATCCCTCAGCGCGGCCCGCTTCGGTGCCCCGGCGGCATATATATATGGAAGCCTGGCTGCCCAGCGCCTGCAGAAGCTGCCTTATGAGTGGCAGCTCTGGAGTCGCTTCACCCTCCAAAAATCATCGCACAACCTTCTCGCCAGCGAACAGCTCCTCATTGGCGGCTCCAACACGGTGCGCGGCTACGACGAGAATATTTTCGCCGGAGAAAAAGGCTTCGTCCTCAGCACGGACATGATGACCCCGATGATTTCCCGGAAGTTGCCGTTCCTTCGCCCGAATGCACCCCCACTGGAAACCCGCTTCCTCGGTTTCTTCGACATGGCCAAGACCCAGTACCGGAAACGTTTTGGCTCCGACATCACCTTCGCCGCCATTGCCAGCACGGGCGTTGGGCTGCGCTCGTCCCTCGGCAACAACTTCACTCTTTCTTTCGACTACGGCTGGCAGCTGATGCATCTGCCGCGGCAGCCTGGCCAGGCCAAGGGTCCGCCGCTCGGCTCGCGCGGCCACGTCAAACTCGTTCTCGCGTTTTGACCGGCCGCCCGCCATCCGGCTGGGCGTGCGCATTCACCTCGGACACCATTTTTATGGCGCGGGGAATCTCGGCGACGATTTCATGCTGGCCGGTTTTTTTGCCGCACTGCGTACGCTGGCGCCCGCGACTTCGCTGAGTTGCTGCGTCCCGTTCTCGCTGGCACCGCTCCAGCAGCGTTTCCCGGGGGTCACCTGGCTGCCTTACACGGACGAGGACCGCGCGCGCTGCATCGCCGCGTGTGACGTCTGGCTTGGGCTTGGCGGCTCACCCTTTCAACACGCCCTCTCCCGCTGGTTCGTCGATCACCTCGTTGGGGAAGCCGCCTACTGCACCCGGGCGGGCAAACCGATGTTCTTCCTCGGCATCGGGGTCCAAGGCGCGGAGGAGCTCATCGATCCAGCGGTGCGCGGGCTTTGCGCCCAAGCCGCTGGAATCTGGACGCGTGACGCCGGTTCCGCCGACTTCCTCGCCGGTTTGCCCGTCGCGCCACCCATCGCCGCCGCAGCTGATCTCGCGCACGTGTTCTTCGCGGAAACTCCGCCGCCTCGCGCGGTGGCGGGCCGGCTCACCCTTGTGCCCAATTTCGACTACGGTGCCTGGCCCGGACAAGCTGACTTCCTCCGCGCGCTCGACTCGCTTCCCATCGCCACCCGGGTGTGGCTGGCCCAGGAAGCGCGGGAACTCCCCGGTGCCGAACGGGCGCTGTTCGCCGCGCTGCCGTCGGCGGAAAAAACGCGCTGGGAACTCACCCTCCCGGACCTTCCCGGCACGCCGCTTGGCGCCGCCCTCGCGCGCTGGCCCAGCGGTGAATGGCTCGTCACCGCGCGCTACCACGCGGCACTCGCCGGCGCCTGGGCCGGTTCCAAAGTGGTGATCATCGCGACCAACGAGAAACTGCGCGCCGCCGCGCGCGAATTGAACTGCCCCGTGCTGCAGCCGGACAGCGACGCCACCGCAGTGTCGCGCGCACTTCAAACCGCCCGGCCTCTCTCCACCCCGCCGCAGCAATCGGCCGCGCTCGCCTTCGAAGCGTGCGCGGCCTTCGTTCGCGCCGCGACGAAATGAAAACCAACTCCCTGCTCCGTTGTAGGCCAGCTCGCCGCCGAGCTGGCATCTCCCAGCCAGGTCGCCGACCTGGTCTACAACCCCGTCCGGCGAGCAACAACCCACGCGCGATCGAGAGATGGACTGGCGGGTTACCCCCTCCAAATTGTCGCACCAGTCATGCACGACGTTCCCGCCGCTTCTCCTCCACCCTTGCGCCAGCCCGCTGAAGTGTCGTAGCCAGAGAGGTTCATGCTCGCGCTCGCGTATTCGTTCGCCGTTTTCCTGGTCTGGACCCTGGTCGGGCGGGCATTGTTTGCCCTCGCGGCGCCGCGTTTCGGCGCACTCCGATCCTGGCTGCTGGCGCCTGGTGTCGGGCTCGCGGTGTTCCTGCTTGCCTTGATGTTCCTGAACCAGCTCGGCTGGCCCATCGCCCGCTTTACCTGGCCGATGACCCTCGGGTTGATCGCCGGGGCGGTGGCGGTGCTGACGCGCCGGCGGCCGGCTTTTCCGACCAGGATCCTCCTGCTGTTTTTCGGCGCCGCGCTTTTCTCGCTGCTCTGGACCGGATGGCCCGCCCTCGCCGCGGGTTTCAACTGGATCAGCTACGGCAACGACGACATGGCGAACTACTGCCTCGCGGCCGAGCGTTTCGCGACCAGCGGATTCTACGACGTGCCGACCATGGCCCAGCTCTCCGGCCGCGACTACTCGAGCTACTATTTCTTCATGCACGTCGCCGACATGATGCGGTTTGGCGCCGAGCACATTGTCGCGTGGACTGCCTCCCTCGCGCGCCTGAAAGCCACCCAGGCTTTCATGCCGACGATTCTCGCCCTGGCGCTCGCTCAACTTTTTGCGGCGGCCGGGCTGGCCCTGCAAGCCGGCCGGCATCGCCGACGGGCGCTCGCCGCGGCCTGGATTCTGGCCGCGTGCCCCTTGTTCATGCTCGGCACGCTCTATCAATTGATCGCGCAGGTGGCCGGCATCGCGCTGCTGCTGGTGACGCTCGCCTTGCTGACGCGGACTTGGGGCACGGCGCACCGGCGTGACGTGATGCGCTACGCCATGCTGCCGGCGTTCGCGGCCGCCGCGCTCTGTATTTGTTACCCCGAGCCCACCCCTTTTCTCGGGCTGGCGTACTTCGGCTACCTCGCCGTCGGATTCGCGCGGCGACGAATCTCGCCGGCAATCGCGGTGGCGTTGATCGCCTACGTCATGCTCGGCGTCGTGGTCCTGCTGCGCCATAACGTCATCTCCTACGTTTCGACGCTGGTCATGCAGCTCGGCTCGGCCACCCACGTCGCGAATCTTCTGCTTTCGCTTTTTCCCTACTTTCTCCTCCCCACCGGCTTTTCGAATTTCTTCGGCTGGATGCCGATTGCGAAGGATTTTCCCGAGCCGGTGGTCACGCTCTCGATCGCCGGCGGCATGGTGCTGTCGCTTGTCCTGCTGTGGCAGGTGCTGCGGGAGAGCTGGCGGTTGAGCGCGGCGGCGCTGCTGCTCCTCGTCCAGACCGCGATCGCCGCTCATCTCTACCGCGGCGGCAACGATTTTCCCCTCTACAAGCTCGCGATGTGGATGCAGCCGACCCTCGCCATCGCGCTGGCGGGAATCGTGCTGCGCTTGCGCTCGCGGCGCGCGGCGCTGATCGCGATCGCCCTGTTCGCACTCTCCACCGCGCCCAGCGCCTTCCACTACACCCGCGCCTCCGAGGGCCAAATCGCGGGCGGCATGACGGAGCTGCGCTTCGGTTCGGAGTTTGGGCTGCACATTCCCGCGCCGGCGGATCCAAACGCGCAAATCACCGCCGCGATCGAAAACGTCGTCGCCGCCAAATTCGCCGCAGCCGAGCTGCGCGGCCACCAGCTCGCCCTCGCCTCGCGCGATTATTTTTTCCCCAACACCCGCGTGGATTTCCGCGATCCGCCCTTTCATGTGCTGATTCACCCGCACTACGACGAAATGAAGCAGGCCCGCCCGCGCATGGTGGAGCGGAACAGCCAGCTGATCAAAACCTCCATGCTGTGGCTGACGGAATTCTCCCAGCCCGTCCTCGCGCGCGAGACCGACCACTACCTTTTCCTCGCCCGCCAGCTTTCGCTGTTCAACAAATTCGGCCACGACCCCGCTGCGCCGATTCGCGCGGTCTTCGACCTGCAGCCCGCCGCGGACATCCGCAACCAGCTCATCTTTGTGCACTCCGGCCGCGGCAACCACTACTACCTGGGCGACCGCCGCTTCATCTCCTTCTTCCAGCAGGAAGCCGATCCCTTTAACCGCGGGGGCGACTTCAATGGTCTCGGTCGTTTCATGCTGCTGCGGGTCGAGCATCCCACCGAGGAAATCTACCTGCGGATCGCCGCCACGCGCACCGTCCTCCCCGGCCGCACCGAATGGAAGCCCAGCACCCGCGACGAAAACGGCCGGCTGCACGGGCCCGTCATACACGCCGAAAACGACCTGCCGCTCAACGCGGTCGGCAGCGGCGCGTTCAACCTCTTCGTCGGTCCGCTCCGGCCGCGGAAATTTCTCGACGCCCATTACGTCGCGATCGACTTCGCCGAAATCACGCAGGTCATCCTCGACCGCCGGCAGGGACTCAAGGCGCTGTACAACCGCTTCGTCCCGCTCGATTATCGCCGGTTGCTCGGCTGGGCTCGCGACATCTCGGCCATCAGCGCCGAGGAATACGGGAAGCTGTCCCGGCCGGCGCGGCTGTCCACCTTCCCGCAGGACATCGCCACCGCCAGCACCCTCGAGTTCTCCGGCATCTACGAAGACGGCTGGCTCTCACCGCAAAGCCGGTTTGTCCTCGGCCGGATGGAGGCGGAGGGAATCCTGCGCCTGCGCGGCTTCATCCCGGCGATCCCGGGCACGCCGCTGGGCACGGGCGTGCTGCGCCTGACCGTCGGGGGCCGGGAAATCGAGCTGCCGGCCGCGAACGGGCCCTTTGACTGGCTGGTGCCCGCTCCGCGCGCGAGCCCCACCACCCCGGTCAGCCTGCATTTCACGGCCAGCGTCAAACTCCCGGGCGGCGATGATCGTCCCACCGCGGCCAAGCTCGAGCTCCTCGAAATTCTGCCGGCCTTGTCGTCTCGAATCTTTGACTACGGTACGGTCGGCGCGCCCCGCCTCGCCTCGAACGGGATCGATCAGGACGGCTGGATGACCACGAACGCGACCATCGAAATCCCGGCCCTCGCCACCCCCGCATCAATGGTGCTGCGATTCGACCTGGCGGCCTTTGGCGGCACGGCGGCGGGCAAGGTGAAGCTCCAGCTCCCCGGGTCGGCGGCGGAAGAGCAACCCCTGCCGCTCGGGCCATCCACCGTGCGGCTCCTCCTGCCGGCGTCCCCGGGGCCCCGCACTCTCCAACTCACCGTTGGGCCCAGTTTCCCCCTGCCGGCGCCTGACCTTCGCCCCCGCGCCTGCCGGCTACTGCAGGCCGAATTGGTGCCCGGCGCATGACCCCCGTGCCCGACCTCCCAGGCTCCCCGCGCGCCCTTCTCATCCTGAAAACGGATACACTGGGCGATCTCGTCCTCTTCGCCCCGACGCTGCGCGCCCTGCAGGCGGCCTGGCCCGCCGCGCGCCTGATGGTGTTGATCCGCCAGGCTTACGCCGAACTCGGCCCCATGCTCGCGCCGGGCATTGAATGGCTGACCACCACGATTGACCCTTTCGCCCAGGGGCCAGCGGAGGTGCGGGAAGAAACGGCGCGGCTCCGCGCCGCTGCGCTGGCCCTGCAGCCCGATCTCGTGGTCGCTGCCACCTCGCGACGCAACTGGCTGGAAGCGGCGCTCGGTTCTGATGCGGCCCACGGCGGTCGCCTCGCGCGGCGGGTGGCACTCGGCGCTGGCGAAACCGATCCGTTCTTCACCGTGCAGCTCCGGCTCCAGCTCGGCATCGAAGCCGCGGCCGCCTTTGACGAGCAGGTCGAAATCCCCGCCGACGAGCCGGACTGGCAGCGTAATCTCCGGCTCGCGGATGCCTTGCTGGGCCGCGCGGTCGAGCGGACGCTCCCGAGCCTCGCGGTTGCCCCCGCCGCGCGCGAGGCGGCCCGGATCTTGCTCGCGCAGCTCGGACTCACGCCCGGAGGTTACCTCGTATGCGCCGCCGCCGGCTTCGCCAACGTGGCAATCAAGACCTGGCCAGCGGAGAAATTCGGCGCGACGCTGCGCCATGCCCGCGAGCGGCATCGCCTGCCGGCACTGCTCGTTGGCCACGAAGGTGAGCGCGCGCACTTGGAGAATGTTCGCGAACTCGCGGGCGGCACCGCGCTCTGGCTCGGGCGTGACGGCGAACTTGGGCTGCTCATCGCCCTCATCGCGGAATCCGCGATCTTTGTCGGCAATGACACCGGCGCCCTGCATCTGGCGGCCGCGTTGGACGTGGCCGTCGTGGGCGTCTACGGCGGCGGGACCTGGCCGCGCTTCGTCCCCGCGGCCCGCCGCGGCATCGCGGTCGTCAATCCCCTGCCCTGCTTCGGCTGCGGCTGGGACTGTGCCTTCGGCGACGCCCCCTGTGTCAAGGTCATCACCGTGGAGAATGTGACCGCCGCGCTCGACCGCGCGCTGGCGCAACGCGACCAGGCTTTCGGAGAAATCTCCGCGGTCGAGAATCTGCCGGCGGCCACGTGCGCCTTGATGGGCGCAGCCGCGGCCAACTTCCGAGCGCTGCAGGCCGACCACCTCGCCCGGCAGCTCAAGATCGAGGAAAAGGATCGCGAGATCTCGGCACTGAAAGCCGTCTGCGACGAACGCGAGCGCGAGGGAGCGGAAAAAGAGCGGGAGATAGCCGAAAAAGACCGGGAGATTATCGCGCTGAAGGCCGTCTGCGATGACCGGGAAAAAATGGTCGTCACCGTCCATGGCCATGCGCACGCGCTGACGGATCAGCTCTCGAAGCTCAACTCCGAGTACGCGATCCTCCAGTCCGCGCTCGCCAGCCTGCCGGCCAACGAAGCCGAGCAGGCGCGGGCACTCCACGCCACGACGGTGCACATCCGGAATCTCGACGCGTTGAACCAGCTCCGGGCGATCGAACTGGCCGAGCTCAGGGCAACTGCCGCGAACTTGTCCGCCGGCCGGCACGATCTCGAGCAGGCCAAGCACTACGGACGGCTTTTGGCGGAGAAGGAAGCCGTCATCCAGTCCCTGCGCCGAGGATTCGCGGAGCGCGAATCCTTAATCAAGCAGCTCCTGGCCGAGACCACGACCCCAACCGCAAAGCTCCACAAACTGCGGCTCGCGGCGCGCGTATACTTCCGCGAAAAATGGTGGCGGCCATTCGACGGCTGGCTCTTCCGGAAAATGGTCGAGGAATACTGGATGCAGATCGGCGTGCTGCGCCACTACGAGCCCCGCCCCTTGCAGTGGGACCGGCGGCTACCCGGCCCGCGGCTGCCCGAAGCAGCCTTGCCGCAAATCGGGCTGGTGACGCCCAGCTACGGCCAGGAAAAATTCATCGAGCGCACCCTGCTCAGCGTGCTCGGCCAGCGCTACCCCAAGCTGCGCTACGTCGTGCAGGATGGCGGCTCGAAGGACCGGAGCGCCGAGATCATTGCCCGGCACGCCGCCGGGCTGCACCACTGGGAATCAGCCCCGGATCGCGGGCAGGCCGACGCGGTCCAGCGCGGTTTCGCCAAACTCGAAGGGGCGCTGGCCCCAGGGGACATCATGGCGTGGCTGAACTCCGATGACCTGCTGGCCCCGGGTACGCTGCGTTTCGTGGCGGAGTACTTCACCACCCATCCCGAGGTCGACGTGCTCTACGGTCACCGGATCATCATCGACGATGACGACCGCGACGTGGGCCGCTGGATCATGCCGCGGCACAAACCCGAAGCGCTCGAGTGGATCGACTACGTGCCGCAGGAGACGCTCTTCTGGCGCAAGCGCGCGTGGGATCGGGCGGGCGGGATCGACCCCTCGTTTCAATTCGCGCTCGACTGGGATTTGCTGGCGCGCCTCCAGCAATCGAGCGCGCGCATGGTGCGCGTGCCGTATTTC
>JBKJRG010000469.1:0-7371 GCA_046594805.1 Opitutaceae bacterium
AGGGTGGCTTTGGGCCACTTGCTATTTCCTGTCGGTTCCTTGCTAAAACCGCCGAAGGATCGCCCCGCGAACGCGGGCGCGACGGAGCGCTTGAGCCATCTCGCGCGTATTCTCGCAGAAGGCACTGCGGGAGTGACCGGCGTGGTGTCTGGGAGCACACCGCCTGGTCCTTGTCCTACGAGCGGCGATCGTTTCGCAGGCGATCAATCACATCGGGTGCAAGCGTCCTCAACGGATACAGCCCGGGGCAGCAACCGAACGTTTCGTGAAACGCCGTGCTGAAATGGCTCGGGCTGGAATAACCAACTTCCAGCGCGACTTGGGTCACATTCATCTTCCCCGTGCGCAAGAGTTCCGCCGCGCGTTCCATCCGCAGAGCGCGCAGGTGCTGAAAGATACCGCGTCCCATCTCCTGGGAGAAAATCCGGCTGAGATAGAAATGACTGCATCCGACGCGCCGGCCGATTTCCTCGAGGCTTGGTGGTTCGGCGAGATTCTCCTGCAACACCGCGATGACACGCTCAACCCGCTCGCGGTTCACGCGCTTGTGCCGCTGACAGAAAAATTCTTCGTTATCCTCCGGTTGATAAAGTAACGCTGAAGCGACTTCGAGCGCCTTGGCATGATACCACATGCGTTGCGCCGCCGCTGAAACCGGCGGGCGGCTCAGGTTGGCTGCCAATTGCTGGTGCTCATGGGTGAGTCGAATGGGTTCGGAAACCTCACTGGCAGTCTTGCCCGATAGAAATTTTTTCAGCGCGGGATGGAGGCCGCTTTCCTTGGGCTCGATTTGCTGCGTGAGAAAACCCAGCGACAGTTCAACCGTGAGAAACCGATGCCGTTCTCCCGCGGTTCGCACGCCCTTCAACTGCGATTTGTTTTGGAAATAGAAACCGCCGGTGCGCGGAGCCAGTTCGAGTTGGCGCTTGCCCGCATGCACCTCGCCACGTCCGGAGAGATTGAGGCAAATCTCGATTCCCTCTGGGTGAAAACTAGGCGCCCAATCCAAATCGCGATCCGTCGTAAAATCGTGCCATTCGACACTGTAACCCAAGTCGCGAAAACTGCCCTGCAATGGCTTCCAGCCCTCACCCACGCTTTCCCACGCGCCCGCCTCGCTGAATGGGCCGGTGTCTGCGAGAGACGATGCAATTCTATTGGAAGAGTCCATGGCGCCGTAGGTATTGAGATCAAGTCGCAGTTTGTCAGTTGTGCAAACTGAATAATATTCAAAAGAAAAACGGGGGTCGTCTGATCCTAAGCGCGAGATCGTAAGCCGTGGGCAGTCAACGACATCATTTCAATAACCTCACGGAGACAGGGCGCTACAAATTGATTCTTTACCCCAAAATTCGGGGTTTCGCGGACGGGCGCGCTGCTCGCCCTCGCGTCTTCGTGCAGCAGGGCCCGGCCGCTACACCTTGAGTTTCCTGGTGCGCGGTATCACGGGCTCGACCGGGGCAATGATCGTCAGGCCGGGTTGGGCTCCGTCGGCGCGGCGCAGGCGTTCACGCGGGTGCGGGAGGAAGCGGCGTTTCGCTTCGCTTGGCGCGTGCACGCGCATGCCCTGATCCCGAATCACTTTCACCTGGCGCTGGAGACGCCCACGACGGATGAAACGCTCACGCGTTCCGCTACGGGTGCCGGCGTGACCGCCTAGGTCTGCCGCCCCTGGCGCAACCGATCGACGAACACCGCCACGATGATCACGAGGCCGATGATAATCTCCTGGAAGTACGTCGGCCAGCCCATCTGCTGCGAACCGTTGCGGAGCACGGCCATGATCACGGCGCCAATCATAGAGCCGAGCACGGTCCCCACCCCGCCGCTCAGACTGGCGCCGCCGATGATCACGGCGGCGATGATATCGAGCTCGAGTCCCACCGCCACGGTGGGATCGCCCTGCCGCAGCCGCGAGAGCTGGAAGAGCCCGGCCAGCCCGAAGAAACAGCCGGCCAGCGCGTAGAGGGTGACTTTCAGCCGCGTCGTCGGAATGCCACAGAGCCGCGCAGTGGCCTCGTTCGAGCCCAGCGCGAAAATGTGCCGGCCGAACACGGTGTTGCGCAGCAACAGCGAGGTGACAATCGCCAGCGCCAGCGCCACCCATACGCCGGTGGGCAGAGCATAGCTGAAGGGGTCGGCCGTCGTCATCCACGTGTTGATCGGCGACGCCTCGTAATTCACGGTCTGGTTCGCCGCGAGCCACTTCGCCGAGCCGCGCGCCACGCCGAGCGTGCCGAGCGTGATGATGAAGGGCGTCATGCGCATCCCCGCGATGGCCGCGCCGTTGAGGAGCCCGATCAGGCCGCCGGAGAGAATCATCGCCCCGAGCGCCGGCATCGGCCCCCAGCCTTTTTGGATCAACAACGCGCCCACCACGCTCGTGAACGCGATGTTCGAACCCACCGACAGATCGATCCCGCCGCTCACAATGATCATCGTCATCCCGAGCGCGCCGATCGCCACGATGACCGTCTGGGTGAAGATGGTTTTGAAGTTGTGGTAGGAGAGAAAGAACTCGCGCGTCTCGGCCGGAATCGAGAAGAGCAGGATGACCACCACCAGCCCGAGAAACGGGCCGGCCTTCGCGAGGATGAGCTTGGCGGTTTCTTTCATTCGGGAAGACAGGGGAAGACTGGAAGGCGGTGGAAGAACGCGCGAGAGAGAGGGGAAGGAAGACTTGGAAGACGTGGGAAGAACGCGAGAGAGGGAGATGGAGGAAGGTCGGAATTCGTTCCCATCTCGCGTTCTTCAAAGTCTTCCGTGTCTCGCGTTCTTCATCAACTGCCGGTCGCGACCCGCATAATCTCCGCTTCAGTCCACTCCACGCGCGGCCGGACCGCGCCGAGCTCGCCGCGGCACATCACTCCGATCGTGTCGCACAGCCCCAGCAGCTCGGGCAGGTAGCTGCTAATCACGACCACCGTTTTTCCCTGGGCGGCGAGGTCGCCGATGAGCTGGTAGATTTCCGCCTTGCTGCCGACGTCGATGCCGCGCGTGGGCTCATCGAGGAGAAAAATCCTCGCGGGATGTTCGAGCAACCGGGCGATCGCGACCTTCTGCTGGTTGCCGCCGGAAAGCTGGCCAGCCGGCTGGACCGGGTCGCGGCATTTCACCCGCAGCGTGTCGATCCAGCGCTGCGCGATCGCGCGCTGGCGCCGGCCGTTGATCCAGCCGAAACGCCCGAAGGTTTCCTGCTTGGTCAGGGTGATGTTGTCGGCCACCGACTGCGTCAGCATCAGGCCTTCCTCCTTGCGATTCTCGCTCAGGAAACCGACGCCCTCGGCCCAGCGCGTGCGGGGCGTGGCGGCGCCCGCCGGCCCGCCGACAATCACGACCTCGCCCGCGTCCAGGTTTTCCAACGCGAAGATCGACCGCAGCAAATCCGTCCGGCCGGCGCCGATCAGCCCAGCCAGCCCGAAGATCTCGCCGGCGCGCACGTGCAGGCTCGCCTGCTTGAGCCGCGGGGCGCTCGCGGCGTTTTTCACCTCCAGCACGACTGGGCCCAGCGCGTGCTCCGGGCGCGGATAAAGATCCTTCACCTCCCGGCCGGTCATCAGCGTCACAAGATGATCGAGGCGGGCGCCTTTCATGTCGCCCGTGCCGACGGTCTCACCGTCCTTGAGCACGGTGTAGCGGTCGGCGATGCGGCGGCACTCCTCCAGGAAATGGCTGATGTAGATGATGCTCACGCCTTGGGCCCGGAGCCGGAGAATCGTGGCGAAAAGCTGCTCGGTGTCGGCCTGGTTGAGGCTGCTGGTCGGCTCATCCATGATCAGCACCTGGGGACGCGTGAGCAGCGCCCGGGCGATTTCGATGATCTGCTGCGTGGCGATGGAAAAAGAGCCGGCCAGCCGGTCGAGCTCGAGCGACTCGTGGCCCAGCGGCACAAGCGCCGCGCGGGCGCGTTCCCGCGAAGCCTTGCGATCGATCCAGCCGCCCGCGGTCGATTCGGCGCCGAGGAGGATGTTTTCCTGCGCACTGAGGTGGAGCGCGAGGTTGAGTTCCTGGTAGATCATCGCGACGCCCTTGAGCCGGGCATCGTGCGGGTTGAGCGGCGCATACGGCCGGCCGCCGAGTTCCATCGTGCCCGCGTCGGCCTGATGCGCGCCGCTGAGCGTTTTCATGAGCGTGCTCTTGCCGGCGCCATTTTCGCCGATCAACGCGTGCACCTCTCCGGGCGCGATCTCCAGCGAGACGCCGCGCAGTGCCCGCGTGGCGCCGAAACTTTTCTGGATGCCGGTGAGCCGCAGAGCGGCAGAGGTGGCGAGGTCAGGCATCGCCGGAAACGCGCCGGCGCCAATACCCAGGTTGGCGTTCAGCGTAATACAGTGCGGCCTCTTTGAACTCGGCGAGTGCTTCCGGATGGAACTGGTACCTCATCGCCTCGCCGCTTTTCGCACCTCGGCAAAAGCCTGATCGCCGGGGATAGCTTTGACCTTTCCGCTTCGCACTTCGTCACGCCGACGGACCGCTTCGTCATGCCAGAGTTTGCGAATCTCACTGTCCTCGGCCGAATCCAAGCTCTCGACCAGCCGGTCTGCCAACCGCGCGCGCGCTTCGCTCGGCAGGGCCAGGGCTTGAGCGGCAATGTGCTCCACGTTTGTCATGGGGAAATCGTAATTGCGTTGAGGTAAGACTCAAGGTTGCCCTTTGGCCCCAACCTCACTTCAGGTACTTGTCCAGCGGCGGATTCACGATGTCTGCCATCTCCGGGGAATTGAAATTCTCCTTCGTGACAAAACCGACCCCCGTGTCGATTTGCGCGGCGACTTTTTTCCCCTGCAGGATTTCGACCATCGTCTTCACGCCGAGGTAGCCCATCCGCATCGGATTTTGCACGACCATCCCCTGGATGTCGCCCGCCTTCAGCCCCGCGTTCAGCGTCTCGCCGGAATCGAAGGCGACGAACTTGACCTTGCCGCCCCCCAGGCCCGCGTCGCGCAACGCCAGGAGCATGCCGGCGGCGGATGATTCGTTGCACGCAAAAATCCCATTCACGTCCCGGCCGAAACGGTTGAGCAGGTTCTCCGCCGTGCGCTTGGCGGTGTCACGCGTGGCGCCCGCGTGTTGATCGGTCGACAGGAGTTTGATGTTGGGAAAATCCTTTTTCATCACTTCGAGGAAGCCCTCCTCCCGTTCCTCGGTGCTGGCCGAGCCGACCGCCAGCCGCAGCATGATGACATTGCCCATCCCGCCGAGCATCTTG
Source organism: Opitutaceae bacterium (assembly GCA_046594805.1). GTDB lineage: Bacteria > Verrucomicrobiota > Verrucomicrobiia > Opitutales > Opitutaceae > ER46. The sequence goes on from JBKJRG010000469.1 coordinate 5,210, forward strand.
CCGAGCTCGCGCCCCGCGATCCGGCCCCCTTCCCGGTTATCGGTGGCGACGAAGGACGACTGCGCCTTCGAGTCGAGGCCCGAGTCGATGATCACGACCGGGATCTTGCCGCGCACCGCGGACTCCAGCGGCGCGGCGAGCGCCTTGCGATCGAGCGGCGCGACCACAATGCCGCTGACGCGTTGCGCGACGAAGTTCTCCACCACCTGCACCTGCTGTTCGCGATCGTCCTCCTTCAGCGGCCCCTTCCAGATGAGGTTCACCTTCACGCCCTGCTCCGCGAGCTCGCGCTGCGCCTTCACCGCGCCGGCGTGAATCGATTTCCAGAATTCGTGGGTCGTGCCCTTGGGGATCACCGCGATCTGGTAGCTGGTGCCCGCGGTGGGGGTCGCGGTCCCGCCGGCCGATGGGGCCGGAGCGGGTTGCTTCGAACAGGAGGTCGCAAGGCCGAGCAGGAGTAGTCCGGACAGGAGTTTTTTCATGGGGAAAACGGGGAACGACTGCCCGCACAAGTACGCCGGTGGCGGGGTAAACCGGAAGCGAGTTGATGCTACAGGCAAACTCGCAGGTCGAGAAGGGATATTCTGGCCAACCGCATGACCCTTCTCGGCTGCAGCGCCGGGGGATCGGGTGAAGCGCCATCGGTGCGCTCGTAGTTCCGCCTTCAGGCGGAATCCGGCAAACCTTCCGCCCGAAGGCGGAACTACGAACCATGATTCGCGTACGCACGCGCTCCACCGCGGACTCCCTCTCCAGACTCGCGCAGGACCACCAAACCTCCTTTGGTCACCGGATGTTTTTCGGGCTGAAGAAACTCATCGCCTATTTCCTGATGCCACTGCCGCTGTGCCTCTGGCTGATGCTGGCGGGGTTGCTGCTGACCCGTTCCAAAGTCGCGCGCCGCGCCAAGCTCGGCCGCACGCTGGTGGTGACCGCCGCCACCCTGCTGTTCCTTTTCGGCAACAAGTTCGTCAGCCTCTCGCTTGTCCGGCCCCTGGAGTTCCGTTACGCCGCGATTCCCGAATTGCCGGCCGGTGAACCCGTCCCACCGGCCCTCGCGGCCTGCCGTTACATCGTGGTGCTGGGCAGCGGCAATGCCGATACGCCCGGCCGCGCGGCCCTCAGCCAGATGTCGCAGTCGGCCCTGGCGCGGATCACCGAAGCGGTCCGTTTGCTCCGCGCCCTGCCGAAGGCCAAGCTGGTCCTCAGCGGACCACCGGTGGGCACCAAGCCGAGCCACGCCACCATGCTCGCGCGGTCCGCGATGTCGCTTGGGATCGAACGGGACCGGATTGTGCTGATCGAGCAGGTGCGCGACACGGAGGACGAATCGCTCGCCGTGCGCGCGCAGCTCGGCGGCGAACCTTTTGGCCTGGTGACCTCGGCCTGGCACATGCCCCGCTCGGTGGCACTCTTTCGCCATGCCGGGATGGACCCGCTCCCCTGCCCCGCCGATTTCACCGGGCACGACGACGGCGCGTGGCACTGGAACGACCTGCTCTGGGACGTGGAATCGCTCGAGCGCAGCACTTGGGCCGTGCGCGAGCGGATTGGCTATCTTTGGATCTGGCTCCGGGGGAAAGGGTGAGGATTTTCCGCCAAATCCAATTCTCCCCGTAATTGTGCTTGTGGCTGGTTGCCTCAAGCCCCGAACGTAACGGCGCATGGCGACCTACCTTGAAACCTCGCTTCAGCGCGACATCGATCGCATTCGCCGCAATGTAACCGAGATGGGCGCGCTGGCGGAAGGAGCGCTCAAGGACTGCATGACCGCGGTGGCGGAGCACGATCGCGAGCTGGCCTATGCCGTTATCCTCCGCGACCAGTACATCGATGCGAAGGAGAAGGAAATCGACCGGCTTTGCCTTGAGTTCCTGGTCCGGCAACAGCCGGTCGCGGGGCCGCTGCGTTTTGCCTACAGCACCATCCGGATCAATCTCGAGCTCGAGCGCGTGGGCGATTACGCCGAGAGCATCGCCCGGCGGCTGCTCAAGCTCAGCCAGATGCCCGCGACCTTCCCCCGCGAGCAGTTTCTCGAGCTCGCCCGCCATGCCATCGCGTTGCTGCGCGATGCGATCCAGGCCTTCGTCGAGCAGGACGCCGAACTCGCCCGCAAAACCCTCGAGCTGGAAGACGGCATTGATCTCCAGCGGAGCAAACTG